>DASPOP010000115.1:0-9157 GCA_035625955.1 Steroidobacteraceae bacterium
TCCTCGGCTCCCTTGCACAGGTCGATCCGTCGAAGCTTTCGGGCGCCGCGCTTGCGCTGTTCCGCACCCAGGAGACGCAGGTGATCGTGCGCACCTACCTGGGGCTCGCGACCGCGTTGACCGTGATCGCGGCTCTCGTGTGGCTCGCGCGGAACAAGCTCGTCGAAACCCCGAGCGAGATGCCGACGCTCTCGCACTACCTGAGCTTGCTCAAGCTGCCGCGCTTTAGTTACGGGACGTTATGCATCTTTGTTTATGTAGGAGGTGAGGTTGCGATCGGATCCCTGATCGTGAATTACCTCATGCAGTCGAGCGTTCTCGGGCTGGGCGCCGAGGATGCCGGCAAGCACGTGCCTTTCTACTGGGGCGGCGCGATGGTCGGGCGGTTCATCGGCTCCTATCTGCTGCGCATCTTCTCGCCGGGCAAGGTGCTCGCCTGCGTCGCTGCCGGCGTGATGACGCTGCTCCTGATCTCCGCCAACACCACCGGAGCCGTGTCCGGGTGGTCGCTGCTCGCGATCGGGCTCTGCAACTCCATCATGTTCCCGACGATCTTCACGCTGGCCTGCGAGGGACTCGGGGCGCGGGCCGCCGAGGCCTCCGGGATCATCTGCGTCGCGATCGTCGGCGGGGCCGTGGTGCCTTACATCACCGGCCACGCCGCCGACCTCGTGGGCCTCAAGGCCGCGATGATCGTGCCGGCGGTTTGCTATGCGGTCATCTGCGGGTTCGGAATTTTCGCGCGCCGCCCCGCCGCCTACGCCGCGCCAGGACACTCATGAGCGGGCGGGGACGTCTGGTCCTGACGGCCCTGGCGGGCCTCATCGGCGTCGGGGTACTCGCAGGAGCGAAAGTGGACAAGAACCCTCAGGCGGCCGCTGGCGCCGACGATCCTTACCTCTGGCTCGAGGACGTTCATGGCGCGAAGGCGCTCGAATGGGTGAAGGCGCAGAACGGCAAGTCGACCGCCGTGCTGCAGGCGGATGCGGATTACCAGCAGGACTACGACGCGATCCTCAAGGTGCTGGACGCCACCGACCGCATCCCTTACGGCGAGCTCGATCATCAGTACGTCTTCAACTTCTGGCAGGACGCGCAGCATCCCAAGGGAGTCTGGCGGCGCACGAGCATCGCCGACTACGCGAACGCAGCGCCCGCGTGGGAGCTGCTGCTCGACGTCGACAAGCTCGCGCTCGATGAGCACGAGAACTGGGTGTGGAAGAGCGCCGATTGCACGCCCTCGCTGAAGCGCTGTCTCCTCACGCTCTCGCGCGGCGGCGGCGATGCGGCGGTGGTGCGCGAGTTCGACCTCGCGAGCAGGTCCTTCGTGAAAGACGGCTTCGCCCTCGCGGAAGCCAAGTCGCAGATCACCTGGCTCGATGAGGACACGGTGGTGTTCGGCACCGACTTTGGTGCGGGCTCCATGACCTCATCGGGCTACCCGCGGATCGTGAAAACCTGGAAGCGCGGTGAGCCGCTGGCGAGCGCGCGCACCGTGTACGAGGGCAAGGAAAGCGACGTCGCCTCGGCGGGCGTGGTATTCCACAATCCCGCCGGCACGATCGCCGTGATTCAGCGCGCCGTCACTTTCTTCACCTCCGAGTACTACTGGCTCGCGGGCGATGGCACGACGCGCCAGCTGCCGCTGCCGCCCGGCGCGGACCTGAAGGGCGCGCAGGGCGACCAGCTGCTCTTTACGCTGCGGGAGGATTGGGGCCCGCCACCGCAGATGGCGGCCGGGCAGGCGAATCTGCGTCCCATCCGGAAAGGATCGTTGGTCGCCTGCCGGTTCAGGGTCGGTCCTGATTCCGTCCAGGGCGATGTCCGGGCGCTTTACATACCCGACGCGCACAGTGCCATCGATGAGGTGGCTGCGGGCCGCGATGCCGTGTACGTCTCGATCAACCACGACGTCACCGGCAGCATCCACGTATTTCGTCCGGGAAACGGCGGCTGGAGCGAGACGACGCTGGCGCTTCCCGCCGCGGGCTCGACTCATATCGTGTCGGCGAACGACTGGGGACCCGAGGCGCAGTTCCGCTTCGAGAGCTTCACGGCCCCGACGACCCTGTACGCGGGTTCGGGTGACGGTGCGCCGGCGCCGATCAAGTCGCTGCCGGCGCGCTTCGATGCCACGGGGCTCGCCACCGAGCAGTTCTTCGCCACCTCGAAGGACGGCACCAGGGTTCCATACTTCGTGACGCGCTCGCGCAGCCTCACGGGACCCGCGCCCACGGTGCTGTACGGCTATGGAGGCTTCGAGATCTCGCTCACGCCGGGTTACTCGGCGAACTTCGGCATGCTGTGGCTCACCCGTGGCGGCGTGTACGTGGTCGCCAACATTCGCGGCGGCGGCGAGTACGGTCCGGCGTGGCATCAGGCGGCGCTGCTCAAGGACCGCCAGAGGGCCTACGACGACTTCCAGGCCGTCGCCGTCGATCTCGTCAGGCGCGGCATCACGACGGCGCAGCAGCTCGGCATCATGGGCGGCTCGAACGGCGGACTCCTGGTCAGCGCCAACATGGTGGAGCGCCCGGAGCTCTTCGGGGCGGTCGTGTGCCAGGTGCCGCTCATCGACATGATCCGCTACACGCACATCGGCGCGGGTGCCTCGTGGGAGGCCGAGTACGGCGATCCCGATAAGCCGGCCGACCGCGCCTGGATCATGAAGTACTCGCCTTATCAGAACGTGAGCAAAGCGAAGCGCTATCCGCCGGTGTTCTTCGTCACCGCTACCAGCGACGACCGCGTGACCCCGGTGCACGCGCGCAAAATGGCGGCGCGCATGGAGGAGCAGGGACACACCGTGCTCTTCTACGAGAACACCGACGGCGGGCACGCGGCGGCCGCCGACCACCGCCAGGCCGCCGAAATGTGGGCGCTCAGCTTCGTCTACCTGAAGCAGCAGCTCGCGGGGGGCTAGCGAATCCGGTGAGCGTTCGGGCGGGTTCGCTCGAGGTGCTGCGCGCCGCGGAGCGCACGGCGGTGCCCTGGAAGAACGGCGGCGGCCTCACGCATGAAGTCGCCGTGAGCCCGGCGGGGAGTGATCTCACCGGCTTCGACTGGCGGGTCAGCATCGCGGAGATCCGCACGGCGGGCCCGTTCTCGCGCTTCGAAGGCGTCGATCGCCGCATGGCCGTGCTCGACGGCCGGCTGTCGCTCGCGATCGACGGGCGGCCGGCAGTGACCCTCACGCCCGAGAGCGACCCGGTCGCTTTCCCGGGCGAGGTGCCGGTGGTCGCCGAGCCACTCGGAGCACCGGTCACCGACCTCAACGTCATGACGCGCCGCTCGCGCTGCGCCGCGCGCCTCACGCACTGGTCGGCATCCGAGTCCGTGCTCGAGCCGCACGCGCACACCACGCTGCTGGTCGCTCTCACCGAGCTGCGCGTGGTTGACGGGGGCCGGGGGCTTTCGCTCTCGAGCCTCGATGCCCTGAGGATAGACGGGGCCGGGTGTACCATCACGGCGCCTTCCGGCCCGGCTGCCTTCCACCTCATCGAGATCCGGATGAGCGGCGGCCGCGCGGTCGACTTCAGGTAACTCCCGGCGGCGCGGGCCGGAGGTTGAGGCCGGCAACCTCCGGAGCGACCAGCGGAGGGGCGGGACTGCCGTGCACGGCGCCGAAGCGCCGCCCCGCATTCCAGTCGCCCGCGGCTTCCGCGATCTCCGCGCGCGTGCGCGCCACGAAGTTCCACCACACGAGGATCTCCTCGGCGAACGGCGTCCCGCCGATCAGCAGGATGCGCGCGGCGCGCTCGGTCCACAGCGTGAGCTCCTCGCGTCCGGGGCCGAAGTAAAGGAGAGTGCCCGGCGCGAGCGCCTCGCCGGCTACGCTGGCCGCGCCGCTCAAGGCGAGCGCGGCATGCTCGAAGGAGGCCGTGAGTGGCACGGCCAGCGCCGCCGTGCCCGCAGCGGTCAGGTCGAGGCCGACGAGCGGTGAGTAAACTTCGGCCGGAGAGGTTTGCCCGAAGGCGCTCCCCGCGAGCACGCGCACACTGAAGCCGCCCGACTCGAGCAGCGGCAGGTGCGGGTAGTTGCGAAAGGCGGGCGGGCGCTGCCGTTGCCCCTCGGGCAGGGCGATCCACAGCTGCGCCGCGTGCAGCCGTCCTGCGCGGCCGGGCGCCGAATCCTCGGCGTGCGCAATGCCGGCTCCGGCGGTCATCAGGTTGACCTGGCCCGGCGTGATCACCTGCTCGTTGCCGAGACTGTCGCGGTGAACGACCTCTCCCTCGATCATCCAGGTGAAGGTCTGCAGACCGATGTGCGGGTGAGGCCCGACGTGCATGCCGCCGCCCGCGGCAAACTCCATCGGTCCCGCGTGATCGAGGAAGCACCACGCGCCCACGGTGCGGCGCTGCCGGTTCGGCAGGGCACGACGGATCGTGAGCCCGCCGCCGATCTCGGCGGAGCGCGTCTCGAGGCGTTCGGGCGGGAGCTGGCGGTTGCTCATGCGGGTGTCAGGGAGCTCTCTATCCGTATCTTGCTGGTCAATAGCTTGTGGAGCGGACACTTGTTGGCGACGTCGAGCAGCCGCTCCCGCTGCCCGGGGCTCAAGTCTCCCTGCAGCGTGATCGTGCGCCGGATGTCGTTGCCCTCCTTGGGGCGCCCCTCGGGGTTGAACTCGAGGTGCACTTCGGCGCCCGTGAGCGGCCAGCCCTTGCGCGCGGCAAAGATGCGCAAGGTGATCGCCGTGCAGGCTCCCAGGCTCGAGAGCAGCAGCTGAGTGGGCGAGGGGCCCTTGTTGCCGCCGCCCGCCTCGAGGGGCTCGTCGGCGAGCCAGTGATGTCCGCGATGATCCTCGAGGGTGACGGCGTAAGGGGTGGCGCCGTTCACGGCGGTCACAACGCGAGTACTGCTCATGCGGGCCTTCTCATTTCCTTGCCAGCGATTCGATGCGGCTGTCGGGCACCAGCCAGATCAGCGCCACGGTCACGTAGAGCAGGATCGCGAGCCACGGCCATACGAATGCCAGCACGATGGCGGCGAGGTACAGCGCGATCGAGAGCTTGCCCTTGAGGTCGTCGCCGGTCGCCTGGGCGAGCCGCGACTCGCGGCCATTGAGCGCGATGATCTGCCTCTGCAGGGTGGTGTAGCTCAGCCCCGCGCAGGCGAGTACCACGCCGTAGGCTGCGGTCGGCGCCGCCACGAACCCCGTCTCGTCGATCCAGCGGATCACGAACGGCACCAGCGACAGCCAGAAGAGCAGCACCAGGTTGGCCCACAGGATCCTGCCGTTGACCCGCTCGGTGACGTGCAGCATGTGGTGGTGGTTGTTCCAGAAGATGCCGACGTTCACGTAGCTGAGCACGTAGGCGAGCAGCACCGGCACGTCCGCCCTGAGCGAGGCGAGATCGCCGCCCTGGGGCACGTGGATCTCGAGCACCATGATGGTGATGATGATGGCGACCACCCCGTCGGTGAACGCCTCGAGGCGGGCGGTGTTCATGGCGCCATGTTAACCCGACCCGATGTTAAGCTGCCGTCGGGCCGCCGCTGGGTTGCAGCGGCCCGTCAGGGGCGGAGCATGGGCGCTACTCAGGCATTTCTCGCGGCCCGGGATCAGCTGCTGCGCTGCCGGGATGATCTGGCCGAAGCGCTGCGCGCCTTCCGCTGGCCGGAGCTTGCGGAGTTCAACTGGATGCGCGACTACTTCGACGTGATCGCCTCCGGGAACGACGCCGCGGCGCTGCGCGTGGTGGACGATGCGGGCGCCGATGAGACGCTGAGCTTCGCGCGCCTCGCACAGCGCTCGACGCAGGTGGCCGCGTTCCTCCACGGCGCGGGCGTCGAGCCAGGCGACCGCATTCTCATCATGCTGCCGAACTGCACGGCGCTGTGGGAGACGATGCTGGCCACCATCCGCCTAGGGGGCGTCATCATCCCGGCGACGACGCTGCTCGAGCGCGAGGACCTCAGGGACCGCCTCGAACGGGGCCGGGTGAAAGCGATCGTGACGCAGTCGGCCCTGACGGGCCGTTTCGCCGCGCTCGATGGCGCACCGGTGCGGATCGCGGTGGGGGAGGCGGCGACGGGCTGGATTCCCTACCAGCGCTCACACGAGGCGGACGCGACCTTCACCAGCGCGGCGACCCGCGCCGATGACCTGATGCTGCTTTACTTCACTTCCGGCACGACCGCGCGCCCGAAGCTGGTGGCACACACCCAGGTGAGCTATCCCGTCGGGCACCTCTCGACCATGTACTGGCTGGGGTTGCGTCCCGGCGATGTGCACCTGAACCTGAGCTCGCCCGGTTGGGCCAAGCACGCCTGGTCGAGCCTTTTTGCTCCCTGGAACGCGCAGGCGACGGTGCTGGCCTACCACTACGAGCGCTTCGACGCGGCGGCGTTGCTCAGGCAGCTGGTGCGCTGCCGCGTCACGACCTTCTGCGCGCCGCCGACCGTCTGGCGGATGCTGATCCAGAACGACCTGCGCGCCTTCCGGGTGCAGCTGCGCGAGGTGGTGAGCGCGGGCGAGCCGCTCAACCCCGAAGTCATCGAGCGGGTGCGCGACGCCTGGGGCATGACCATCCGCGATGGATTCGGTCAGACCGAGACGACGGCGCAGGTCGGCAACCCTCCGGGACAGCCGGTGAAGCCCGGCTCCATGGGACGGCCGCTGCCGGGCTACCCGGTGGTGCTGGTCGATCCGGCCGGCCGGCCGGCGGAGGAGGGCGAGATCTGCATCGACTTGCGAGAGCGGCCCGTCGGGCTCATGCAGGCTTACCTCGATGATCGTGAGCGCACGGCGAGCGCCATGGGTGACGGCTACTACCACACCGGGGATGTGGCCAGGCGCGACAGCGAGGGCTACCTCACGTACGTCGGCCGCATGGATGATGTCTTCAAGTCCTCCGACTACCGCATCAGCCCCTTCGAGCTCGAGAGCGTCCTCATCGAGCACGCCGCGGTCGCGGAAGCCGCGGTGGTGCCGAGTCCCGACGCGCTGCGCCTCTCGGTGCCGAAGGCATTCATCACGCTCACCGCCGCTGCCAGCCCGGATGCCGAGACGGCGCGCTCCATCCTCGAGCACGTGCGCACGCGCGTCTCGCCCTACAAGCGCATCCGGCGCCTGGAGTTCGCGGCGTTGCCGAAGACCATCTCCGGAAAGATCCGCCGGGTCGAGCTGCGCAAGCTCGAGGAGGCCCGCGGCGCCCTGCCTGAGCGCCGCGCCCAGGAATTCTGGGAGGAGGATCTGCGGCCGGCGGCGGGCCCGCCACGCTAGCGGTCGACGGTTTATCATGGGCCATGCTCGATCCGGCCGTTGGCGTGTTGCTGCTCGCCTGTTGCGTCTTGCTGTTCGCCAGCGCGGCGCTGCATAAGCTCCGCGACCTGGCGCATTTCACTGAAGTGCTGCGCGCGTACCGCGTGCTGCCCGAAGGCGCCGTGCGCCTCGCGCCGCTCGTGCCGCTCGCGGAGCTCACGGTCGCCGCGGGGCTCCTGCCGGCGGCGACGCGCTACGGCGCGGGGCTCGGCGGGGCGGGGCTGCTGGTGGGCTATGCCGCGGCGATCGCCGTGAATCTCGGGCGCGGCCGGCGCGACCTCGCCTGCGGCTGCGGCGGGCCGGACGATGCGCGGCCGATCGCCCCGTGGATGGTGGTTCGGAACCTCGTACTGGCGCTGCTGCTCGCCATCACGCTCCTCCCCTGGAAGACGCGCCCGCTGCTGCCCGTGGACGCGCTCACCGCCGCCGGTGGAGCCGCGGTCGCGACTCTTTTATATGCATCCCTGGATCAGCTCCTCGGCCGGGCGGCGGCGTGGACCGCCGTGCTCAGAGGCCCGCGATGAGCGCGCTCGCCGTATCGAACGTCGTGCTCTGGGCGCTGGTCGTGGCGCTCGCCGCCGTGGTGCTGGCGCTCACCCGGCAGCTCGGGGTGCTGCACCAGCGGATCGCGCCGGCCGGGGCGCTCATGCTGAATCGCGGCCTCAGTGTGGGCGAGCCCGCACCGGTGCTCGAGCTCGCCGCGCTCGACGGCCGCGAGCTCAAAGTCGGTGTCGCGCGTGACGACGGCCGCAGCACGCTGCTGCTGTTCGTCTCTCCGACCTGCCCGGTGTGCAAGTCGCTCCTCCCGGCGGTCAAGTCGAGCCGCAGGGACGAGCGCTCGTGGATGGACGTCATCCTGGCGAGCGACGGCGACGCCGCGGCGCAGCGCGAGTTCGTCCGCACGCAGGGGCTCGAGGAGATTCCCTACGTGGTCTCGGCCGCCCTCGGGCTCGCCTACCAGGTGAGCCGGCTGCCGTTCGCCGCTCTGCTCGATGAGCGCGGCGTGCTGCGCGCCCGCGGGCTGGTCAACTCCCGCGAGCACCTCGAGAGTCTCTTCGAGGCCAAGCGGCTCGGCGTAGCCTCGCTTCAGGAGTACTTCTCATCATGAGTATCGATGCAGCCGTGCTGGCCGTGCTCGCGGACTACGAGGCGCGCGCTGAACGCGAGGAGGCGCTCTGGGACACGCTCGGGCCGGAGGAGGCCGAGCGGCGCATCGACGAGATGCTGTTGCCGGTCGGACGCGCGACCGGCTCTCTGCTCAACCTGCTCGTCAAGCAAGGCTGCGCGCGCCGCATCCTCGAGGTCGGCAGCTCGTTCGGCTATTCCACCGTCTGGCTCGCGGAAGGCGCGCGCGCCGTCCACGGCAAGGTGATCTCTCTCGAGCTGCAGGCTGCGAAGACCGAGTATGCGACCGCGCAGCTCGCGCGCGCGGGACTTGCGGAGTTCGTCGAGTTTCGCGTCGGTGACGCCCTCGAGAGCCTCGCCGGACTTCCGGGACCCTTCGACCTGGTGCTGATCGACCTGTGGAAGAACCTCTATGTGCCGGTGTTCGAGCTGCTGCACCCGAAGCTCGCCCCCGGTGCGCTGATCATCGCCGATAACATGATCGAGCCGGCGAGCGCGCGCCCGCATGCGCAGGCTTATCGGCATGCGGTGCATGTAGCGCGGGACATGACCTCGGTGCTGCTGCCCGTCGGCAACGGCATCGAGCTCAGCCGCTATCAATAGAGCAGGGCGCAGCGCAGCCGGCAAAAACCACGCTTTTTGCCGGCGGCCGACGGAGTAATGTCCGCCGAAATCGCCGCAGGCGATTTCGGCCAATAAACTAGGCCAGTACGATCTCCACGCGCTTGTTGTGCCGCCCTTCGCTGCGGATCTTCACGACCCTTATCG
>DASPOP010000116.1:0-3067 GCA_035625955.1 Steroidobacteraceae bacterium
CCTATGAGATGGCTTCTTCAGTTGGTCGTGAGGGCGGCGTTTGTGGTATCGACATCAGCGAAGACATGCTGGCCATGGCGAGGAAACGCTGCGCCAACCAGCCCTGGGCCGCATTCCAGAGGGCGGATGCGACACAGCTGCCCTATCCTGAGCATGCTTTCGATGCCGCTGTGTCAACTCAGGTCTACGAATACATTGCCGATGTTCCGGCCGCTCTCGCAGAACTCCATCGGGTGATCCGTCCCGGCGGCCGCGTTCTCATTCTCGATACCGATTACGGATCGCTGGTGATTCACTCCGAGAACGCGCTTCGCATGCGACGGGTCTTAACGGCCTGGAATGAGCATTTCAGACACGGCGCCCTGCCCCGCGTCCTGTCGCGACAGCTTCGCGACGCCGGCTTCACGATCCGACAACGCGACGTCATCCCTATGTTCAATCCCGAGTACCAGGAGAACACGTACGCGAAGGGCCTGCTCGAACTCATGGCGTCGTTTGCCGTCGGGCGCCAAAGCCTGTCCAGGCAAGAGGTAGCGGAGTGGCTCGCGGAATTCGCGGAGCTCGGCAGGCGGGGGACGTTCTTTTTCAGCCTCAACCGCTACCTGTTCGTTGCGGACAAGCGCGCGGCTGCCTGAGCGCGCGCAAGGTGGCGGCGTAACGGGCCTTGGCGAGGAGCTAGACCGTGCCGAGCATCCGGCCGCTGCGTGTGCCGCCGGTGTAGCCGCGCGGACCGTAGGTAGCGGCGCGGGCTACGCGCCCGGTGAGCGTCTGCAGGAGCTCGGCGACGCGCTTCATGCGCGCCGCAACCATCAGGCCGTTGCGATCGTTGAGATCCCGGCAGCGCATCGCGCGCCCCAGGCACTCCGAGAGTTTCGGCGTCAGGGTACCGGCCGGGTCGCACCACTGGCGCAGTCGCTCGAGCCCGCCGCGATCCGGCGACTCGCCGTGCAGGCTGCAGAGCGAGCGGCGCTGCTCTTCGATGCGCGCCAGCGCTCCGAGCCGCTCCTGGCGCGCAGCCGTCGTGCGCTGCAGGGCTTCGGGCTCGCCCGTGCCGAGTGTGTCGCGCTCCTCTTCGAGCAGCTGCTGCAGCTCGGTCAGCAGCACGATCTCCTCACCCAGCAGCTCCGCCAGGTGGTCGCGGCAGAGGGCGGGATCCATGGGTTATTTCCCCTGCTTGCCGAGGCCCGCGAGCGCGCGCTCCATGGCCATGAGCTGCGTGGCGATGTGCTCGGGATTGACCGTGTAGCGTCCCTGCTCGATCGCGCTCTGCAGCTGCGCTACCCGCGCCTGATCGACGGCGGGGGCATCCCGCAGCGACTGCTCGAGCGAGGCGAGCTGGCTGGCGGTATCGGTGATGTGGACCTCCCCCGGGGCGGGGGCGGGCGCGGCGCTGCCGCCACCCGTGACGACATCGCGCGTCGGGACGACCGCGGAGGGCCGGCCGGCGGTGACGTTGGTCGTCAAGTCATTGATCTTGTTGGACACGGGAAAAACTCCTGGGGCATCTGACGCACTTTAGCGGCAATTCCGCCAAAACCTTTAGGGTGTGATTTCGATCACTCCATTGGCATCGACTACGCCCTCGACGATCTTGAGGGAGTCGAGATTCTGCACCCGCACGCGCGCGCCCTCGCGGCCGTCCTGGAGGGCCTTGCCGGTGGCGCGCACGCTGATTCCCGGCGCGGATGCGATCAGGGTCACTTCCTGGCCCTGGTGCACGATCAGGTCCGCGAGCATCGCATCCGCGGTGAGGGCCGTGCCCGCCGGCAGCGAGCGCGTGAGCGTGTGATGCTCGAGCGTTGCGGCGTCGGTCACGTAGCCGACCGCAAGCCCCGCCACGCGCCGCGTCTCCTCAGACACTTGTGCGGCGCCGAGCCGCGCGCCGCGCAGGGCGCTCTGCCTCAGCACCAGCACGCGGATCTCCGACTCGATATTGACCGGCACATACACCGCCCAGGGAAAGCCCTGGGCCGTGCAGCTCACCCGCACCGCCACGTGCGCGCCGAGCTCGGCCCCCGAGGGCAGCGCGGTCGCGAGCGGGTCCGGGCAGCGCGCGAGATGCAGCCGTGGATCGAGCTCCGCCGCGCGCACCTGCACCTGGTAGGCGACGCCGCGCAGCTGTGAGCGGATGAGTCCTTCGGCCGCAATCCGCACGGCCGCGAGCGGCTCGGCGGGCGCGTGCTCAGCAGGCTCGGCCGCGGCGGCGCCGAGGGCCAGCGTTGCACCGATCAGGGCCGCACCCGCAGCCAGGCGGCGGGCGACGCCCTGGGGGCGGCGACGGAATCCCGACATCAGACGAGTGATCATGGCAGAGGACCTGCAAACGGCGCGCCAGACGGACGGCAGGCGCTGCGCGCCCTGCAAGCCTCGCCGCCCACCCCGCAGGCGGCAACCGCTTGCCGCCCGAGCGTGACCGCGTTCACTCATTCCGGCCGCGCAGACCCCGCTGCCGCCGTCCAGAGCCGCAACCGGGCCGTGGCACGCGTCTTGCTTTGTCAGACCCAGGTTCAGTTTACGTCGGAAGTCTGTCATGCCACTTAACCTGGATGCCTATCTCGGCGTCCACCAGGACGCGCTCAAGCTGTACGCCCAGCGTACCGCGGTGCTGGCGAACAACATCGCCAACGCCGATACGCCGAACTACAAGGCGCAGGACATCGATTTCCGCGCCGTGCTGGCCGGCACCGCCGGCCCGGGTGCCAAGGCGCTGCCGCTCAGCACTACCAGCAGCGCGCACGTGGCCGGCAGCGCGCCGGGTGCGAGCGCGCCGGCGCAGCTCAAGTACCGGGTCCCGCTCGCCCCCTCGCTCGACGGCAACACCGTCGACGTACAGATGGAGCAGGCGGCGTTCGCCGACAACAGCGTGCGCTACCAGGCGGCGCTCAGCTTCCTCTCCAGCAAGTTCAGGGACCTGATGACGGCCATCACCGGCCAGTAACGCCGCCGCCATCCGAGGGACTCAAGCATGTCATCGTTCAAAGTATTCGAGATCGCAGGCTCCGGCCTGTCCGCGCAGTCGGTGCGGCTCAACACCGTGGCGAGCAACCTCGCCAATGCCGACTGCGTC
>DASPOP010000117.1:0-16704 GCA_035625955.1 Steroidobacteraceae bacterium
GGACCGGCGGCCAGCGCCCTCGGCTGGCTCATGCGGCAGCTGACGCTCACGGCAGCGGGGCAAGCGATCCGCAGCGCGCTGTACGATCAGCTCAAGGTGCCGATCATCTGGAGGTTGCGCGACGCTGCGGGCGCAGCAACCCACAACTTCCTGTCCGTCCGGCACGTCGCTTACCGAACGGGCTTTCGCTCGGCGCCGAAGGATCCGCGGCGCTGGATAGCTGCGCCGTTGCCGCGCATCCGGCGGCTGCGGCGGGACGAGGCAGTCAGGGTACTCGACGTCGCGCGCGCGGCGCTGACGGCACGTTGCCGCGAGGTGTTTGCGCTCGCGCACGCCAGCGTGGACGAGGTCTACATCGCGGATCTCGGGGCGGGAGCCGCTCTCGCGGTCTACGGCGTCGCCATCGACCAGCGCCTGAGTCTCGAGTCCAACTACGGCTTTCTGCTGCTCTCGAACGGCGTACCGATCGGCTATGGCGGTGTCACAGCCCTGTTCCGCCAGGCCAATACCGGCATCAACATCTTCGAGTCATTTCGCGGCAGCGAGGCGGCTTTTCTCTGGGCGCAGTGCCTGCGCGCCTTCGTGTCCCTGTTTGGCGTCCAGCGCTTTCTCATCAGCCCCTACCAGATCGGCCAGGGGAACAGCGAGGCTATCGCCAGCGGCGCTTTCTGGTTCTACTACCGGCTCGGCTTCCGGCCGGTCGATGGCCGGCTCGGGGCGATTGCCGCTGCGGAATGGAAGCGCCAACGCGCCCGGCCGCGCTATCGCACGCCGGCAGCGATCCTGCGGCGCCTCGCCGACGACGACCTCGAGCTCGTACTACGGAGTGCACGGGCGCGGGACCGCTTTCCCGAGGCGTGGCTCGGGCAGCTGGGGCTGCGCGCGAGCGAATTGCTGGCGCATGCCGGCGGCGCGCACCGCGCGGCCGACGCCGAGATCATCAGCAGACGCGTGGCCCGCGCTCTCGGTGCCCGGGGCCGCTCGCGCTGGCCGGCTGCCGAGCGCGCAGCGTTCTCGGCACTCGCGCCGCTCGTCGGACTGCTCGATCTGGCGCGCATCGATGCGCGCTCGCGCTCGCAGCTGGTGACGCTGATGCGCACCAAGGGCGCACCTCAGGAGCGCGCCTACGCGCGCGGCGCGGCGCGCAACCGGCATCTCATCCCGGGACTGATGGCGCTCATGCGATCGCCCGCGAACCCGGGCCAACGCTCGAGTGCACTGCAACTGCGAGAAAGGGCACCACAGCGAGCCATGCGAGATAAATGAGCTGTGGGACGCTCAGTGGTCCGAGGACCAATGCGTTGTCCGCGCGCAGAAACTGTAGAAGGAAGCCGATGATCGCGTAACCGGCGAAAGCGACGAGTGCCGCGGTCCCGGGCCGGAATCGACCAGCTGGCACTCTCAGCACCAACGCACAGAGCAGCAGGACAGCTGCTGACTCGTACAGCTGCACCGGGTGTACCGGCAGCGACTGAGCTGCCTCAGGATCGATCAGTCCAAGCGCCACGTGCTGGTGAAAGGCAAAACTGCCCGCCGGAAATCGGACCGCCCACGGGATGGCGTCCCCCGACAGTGCCGAACGGGCTTGGATCGGGAGCTGGACAGCTGGACTAGTGACCACGTCGAGTGCAACAACGGTTCCAGCGATCCTGCCGAAGCAGCAGCCTGCCAAGAAGCAGCCGATGCGCAGAAGCGCGATCCCAAGGAGCGCCCCGGGCGCGATCGTGTCAGCGAAGCCCCGGAGCGAAAGGTGCGCGATGCGGCAGTACAGGAACGCCATGACCAGGCAAGCAGTCGCGATGGCTGGCAGCCGGAACCGGTGTTCGGCGAGCAGGGTGTTGCGGGTCGCGATCAGTTCGTTCGGAACGAACGTACCCATTACCTGCACTAGACCGACGCCGCCGATCATTGCGAGCGGCAGCGCGAGATCGACGTGTGAAGCATCTACGCCATGGCTGCGGGCGCGGTGCCGCGCGAGCCACCAGCCCGCAACGCAGGCGAGCGCCAGCATCACCCCGTAGGGTGTAGGCCAATCGATGTTGGGAAAACGATCAAACACGGCTTCACGCGCTCAACAGCAACTGACGCAGTTTCTCAGTCCCCGCCGAACCCGACGCCGCGAAAAATTCTCCGCACGCAGTCGTAGCCGGCCCGCGGAACAGAAACGAATTCGTTCGGCTTTTCATAGAATGTCGGCTCGGACGCGTGGCGAGAAATGATCTGCTCGGCCTTCGCACGGGAAGTAGTCGTGTCGAGATCGCCTGCGCTATGCACCAAGGAGAGCAGCAATCGCCCTTCGTTCAGCTGCACACGCATTGGAAACCAGTACTCCGGTCTGAATCCGTCGCGGCTGGAAGTCCTGCCTTTCGGTTCCAGCACCAGAAAGCGTTGCCCACCCAGAGTTGTAAGCCAGGCCTTGAAGATACCCACCAATGCAGTGTTCGGGTGCGACTCGTTCAGCGCAGCGAGGGCGGGCATCACGCCGCAGCTTTGCTGCGGCGGCTGGACGACCACGATTTCTTCTGGTCCCCCGGCCGCCGGCGCCGGTTCGGCAGATTTGCCGCTTTGTGCTGCCGATCCTTCGCCTGCCGCGGGTGAAGCCACAGCACGCTTGAACTCCAGCATGCTGATGAGCCAGGTGCGCGCATCGTAGGGCTCGAGGACCCAGAGCGACACCCGTGCGTCGGGTAGCTGCGGATCGCCCGAGATCCAGATACCGGTGAGCCGCGGATCGATACGGCTCCGCTCCGGATCGCCGACTGACGTCTTAAGGCAGGCCAATACGCCAAGCAGGGCCGGCAAGATCGCGAGCGCCGCGACGAACCCAGTGAGGCTACGATACCCCGGCTTGGCCCAGACCTCCGCGAGCGACCTCATTCCTGTCACCGCATCGCTCCACAACGGCGCGCATCGAATTATTGGCGCGCAGCTGGAGCGATACAATACGCGAATCTACTTTCCGCGGTTCCGCACAGCGCACCCGCGCGAGTCAGGAGCGCTTGACGAGATCTCATCGGCGCGTCGTGATGCAACGAGCGAAACATTGGCTTCACCGGCGCTGAACTGTCCGCTCGCGCAACCACCGGCCGACCGGATTGGGTCCGAAAGCAGCCCGTCGGCGCGACGCAGCCGGCGTCGCTGTTCCGCGCGACGCGGGAGTTGGCGTCTCTACACGGCCTTGCCGAGCCGCGGCTTCGCGGAGTCGAACTGCTGCTCCTCGGTGCTGCCGGTGAGCGCGGTGATCGAGGAATGTCCGCCGCTGACTACCTGCGTGACCGCATCGAAGTAGCCGGCACCGACCTCGCGCTGGTGCTTGGTGGCGGTGTAGCCGGCGCTCTCGGCGGCGAACTCCGACTGCTGCAGCGCCACGTAAGCCGTCATCTGCTGCGCCTTGTAGGCACGCGCCAGCTCGAACATCGAGTAGTTGAGCGCGTGGAAGCCGGCGAGCGTGATGAACTGGAAGCGGTAGCCCATGGCCGCGAGCTCGCGCTGGAACTTCGCGATGGTCGCGTCGTCGAGCCTCTTCTTCCAGTTGAAGGACGGCGAGCAGTTGTAGGCGAGCAGCTTGCCGGGATACTGCGCGTGCACCCCTTCGGCGAACTCGCGCGCCTCCTCGAGGTCGGGCTTGGCGGTCTCGCACCAGACGAGGTCGACGTAGGGCGCGTAGGCGCAGCCGCGCGCGATCGCCGCGCCGAGGCCGGCCTTGACGCTGAAGAACCCTTCGGCGGTGCGGCCCTTGTCCGCATCGATGAAGGGCCGGTCGCGCTCATCGACATCCGAGGTGAGCAGCGTTGCGCCCTCGGCGTCGGTGCGCGCGACCAGCACGGTGGGCACGTTGCAGACGTCGGCCGCGAGGCGCGCGGCCACGAGCTTGGCGATCGCCTCCTGAGTCGGCACCAGCACCTTGCCGCCCATGTGGCCGCATTTCTTGGCGGAGGACAGCTGATCCTCGAAGTGCACGCCGGCCGCGCCCGCGTCGATCATCTGCTTCATGAGCTCGAAGGCGTTCAGCACGCCGCCGAAGCCGGCCTCGGCATCGGCCACGATGGGCTTGAGCCAGTCGATCGAGTCATCGCCCTCGGCGTGGTGAATCTCGTCCGCGCGGCGCAGCGTGTTGTTGATCCGCCGCACCACCGCGGGCACGGAGTCCGCCGGGTAGAGCGACTGGTCCGGATACATCTCGCCGGCGAGGTTGGCATCGCCCGCGACCTGCCAGCCCGAGAGATAAATGGCGTCGAGGCCCGCCTTCACCTGCTGCATCGCCTGGTTGCCGGTGAGCGCCCCGAGGGCATTCACGAACGGCTTCTCCTGCAGGTAGCGCCACAGCTTCTCGGCGGTGAGCCGCGCGATCGAGTGCTCGACCGGCACCGTGCCGCGCAGGCGCACCACGTCCGCGGCGTCGTAACCGCGCTGGATGCCGCGCCAGCGGGGAGCGTCGCGCCAGCTGCGGCGCAGCTCCTCGGCGGTGGGCAGCGTTCGCGGCAGGCTGGTGATGGTGCTATCGCTCATGGGGTGACATCTCCGTTACGGATCGGACTTCAGCTCAGGAGCTCGTACGCCGGCAGCGTCAGGAACTCATCGAAGGTCTCGGACTTGATCATCTGCTCGAAGAGGCGCGCCGCCGTCGGGAACACGCCCTGGGTGAGCCGCGCCGCGCCTACCTCGCCGTGGATGCGGTCGAGCTCGGCGTGCAGCAGCCGGTCGAAGCGCTCCACCGTCACGGCGGCGCCGTCGCTGGTGCGCGCGCCGTGGCGCAGGCACTGCCACAGCTGCGAGCGGCAGATCTCGGCGGTCGCCGCGTCCTCCATGAGGTGGTAGAGCGGCACGCAGCCGTTGCCGCGCAGCCAGGACTCGAGGTACTGCACGCCGACGCGGATGCAGTTGCGCAGGCCCTCCTCGGTGATCGCGCCGTCGGGAATCGCCACCAGGTCGGCCGCGCTGACGTGCACGTCCTCGCGCAGCACCGCCAGCTGGTTGGGGCCGCGCATCACCGCATCGAAGGGCTCGCGCGCGATGGTGGCGAGCCCCGGATGCGCGATCCAGGTGCCGTCGTGTCCGGCGCGCGCCTCGCGCAGCTTGTCGGCCCGCACCCGCGCCATCGCCGCCTCGTTAGCCGCCGGGTCGTCGCGGATCGGAATCTGCGCCGCCATGCCGCCCATGGCGTGCGCGCCGCGGCGGTGGCAGGTGCGGATCAGCAGGTCGACGTAGGCCTTGAGGAACGGCCGCTCCATGGTGACGCTGGCCCGATCGGGCAGCAGGAAGTCGGGGCGGTTCCGGAACTTCTTGATGAAGCTGAAGATGTAATCCCAGCGGCCGCAATTGAGACCCGAGGAGTGCTCGCGCAGCTCGTAGAGGATCTCGTCCATCTCGAAGGCCGCGAGGATGGTCTCGATGAGCACCGTCGCCTTGATGGTACCGCGGCGCATGCCGAGCGCGTCCTGGGCGGCGAGGAACACGTCGTTCCACAGGCGCGCTTCCAGGTGGCTCTCGATCTTCGGCAGGTACAGGTAGGGGCCGGTGCCGCGCGCGGCCAGCGCCTGGTGGTTGTTGGCGAGAAACAGCGCGAAGTCGAACAACGCGCCCGACACCGCCTCGCCGTTGATGCGCACGTGCTTCTCGGGCAGATGCCAGCCGCGCGGCCGGACGATGAGCGTCGCGGTGCGCTCGGCGAGGCGATAGACCTTGCCGGTCGAGGCGTCCTCGAAGCTGATGGTGCGGCGGATGGCGTCGGCGAGGTTCACCTGGCCGCGGACCACGTTCTCCCAGGTCGGCGCGAGCGAGTCCTCGAAGTCGGCCATGAAGGCGCTCACCGGCGCATTGAGCGCGTTGATGATCATCTTGCGGTCGACGGGACCTGTGATCTCGACGCGCCGGTCGAGGAGATCGGCCGGCACCGGCGCGACGCGCCAGTCGCCGGCGCGCACCGCGGCGGTGCTGGCGAGGAACTGCGGCAGGACGCCGGCGTCGAACTCCGCCTGGCGCCGGGTGCGCGCGGCGAGCAGCTCGAGCCGGCGCGGGTTGAAGCGGCGATGCAGGCTCGCGAGCAGCTGCAGCGCGAGCGGCGTCAGCACCTCCTCCGAGCGCTCGATCTTCGCTCCCAGGATCTCGACCCTGGGGCCATTCGGCTCGCGGGAATAGGCCCGCTCCGTTGCGCTGCCCTGCATGAGAGCCAGCATACACGGGTGTGAAGGGAATTTGACTACGGAAACTTCACAATGTTAATTTCACAAGACGGGGTCTCCCGCCGTCTCGCCTGTCTGACATATGCCGGAACTCATTCGCCGCGGACATTTCCTCGGCACCAAGCTGCGCTCGCTCCGTAAGCGCAACGGACTCACGCTGGAGGAGCTTTCGGTCCGCTGCATTCAGCGCGACCCCGCCGGCGCCCCCTCGGTGTCCTACCTCAGCATGATCGAGAGCGGCAAGCGCATGCCCTCCCCGGCGCTGCTGGAGCTGCTGGCGGGGGTTTTTCAGCGTGCCCCCGCCTGGTTCCTCGATGAGAGCGCCGAGCCCGAGCCGGTGGCCGCCGCAGCGGCCGCGGGCGGCGTCGCGCACATGCCCTTCGAGCCCGCCTTCCTCTTCTCCCGGAGCCTGCTGCAGGCGGCCATCCCGGAGCTCCTGGCGCAGACCGGCACCAGCGGGCGGCAGTTTGCGCACCTGCTCATCCGCTCGCATCAGGAGATGTCACGCAACGACTTCCCGGATCTCGAGCGTGCCGCCGAGAGCGTCGGCGAGCGGCGCTTCCCCCTCGGCGTCGAGGACCTGATGCGGCTCGCCCGGCGCCACGGGCTCGAGATCCGCTGGTTCGACCGGAAGCCGGTGCTGGCGCGCGACAAGGATCGCGAGGTGCGCAGCATGGTGCGCTCCTTCTTCGAGGCCCCCGGAGTGGTCTATGCGAACCGGGCGCTGCAGTCGGACCCGGCGCGGCTCAAGTTCGATCTCGCCGCGCACATCGCCCACAAGGTGCTGCACGGCGGCGACGGGCTCAAGTCCCCGCACGCCACCGGCGGGGAGATGGGCGGCAGCCCCGAGGGCGGCTCGGGCGCCGCGGGACTCGAGCCCCAGGACGTGCTGCACGCCTGGCGCGACTTCGAGTGCAGCTTCTTCGCCGGCGCGCTGCTCGCCCCACGGGTTCCGTTCCGGCGCTTCCTGGCGCGCGAGCGCTACCGCGTAGAAGCCGGCACGAAGCTCGAGCTCACCCCGGCGGTCGTCATGCGGCGGATGACCAAGGTCTCGCCCTATCCCTACTGGCACTTCTTCGACGCCTATCCGCCGGGCTACCTGCGCGCGGTCTACCGCGGCAACGCCATTCCTCTGCCCTGGGGCAACCTGGCGCAGGTGAGCGATCCGTGCCCCAACTGGGCGGTGTTCCGCATGATCGACGGGCAGCATGGCGAGTCGGGCTCGCAGATCTCGGTGCTGCGCGACGGCGAGCAGTCGCACCTGTACTGCTGCCACTCGGTGCGCGTGCGCGACATGGCCGGCAATCCGCACGTGCTCTCGGTCGGCGTCGATCTCGCACCGGCGCTCGATGCCAACGGCGTCGACAGCGCGGCGACCGTCGCGGCCGTCCTGCGCGAGTGCCTGCACCGGCGCGGCGAGGCGCGCATCCCCAGGGAAGCCGCGCAGGCGCTCGATGCGGTCGCCAACGTGCTCAACATCGCCTGGATCGGCGATGCGCTCTCGGCACCGGCGCGCCTCATCTGCCCGCGCAGCGCCCGCTGTCCGCGCCGGGAACGCTGCGAGCACGCCCCTCCCTCGCGCGCCCGCGAGATCGCCGACGTGCGCGAGGAAATCCTCGGCCGCGAGCCGTGATGGCATCATAGGCACCCCCGCGCTTCCCGGAGAGACCCGATGACGGCAGGATTCAGGAACTGCGCCCGGGCGGCGCGCGCTCTGCCGCTCGCCGCCGTACTGGCGGTTGCGCTCTGGCCGCCGGCCGGCGCAGCAGCGGCACGCGACAGCGCCGCGCTCGAGAGCGAGCAGGCGGCGATCTCCAGGTGGCGCGCCGAGCGGGTCGAGAGTCTGACGAGCGACAACGGCTGGCTGACGCTCACCGGGCTCTTCTGGCTGAAGGAAGGCGACAACACCTTCGGGCGTGCGCCGGCAAACTCGCTGGTGCTCGACAATGCCGCGCTCGCCGAGACCGCGGGCTCGTTCGTGCTGTCGGGTCACGAGGTGCGCTTCCGCGCGCACCCCGGCAGCGGCGTCACCCACGACGGCCAGCCGGTCAGCGAGCTCGCCCTCGCCCCGGACGCGAGCGGCCATCCCACGGTGCTCAGCTGCGGTGCGCTGCGCTTCTACGTCATCGAGCGCGCCGGCAACCTCGGCGTGCGCGTGCGGGATCTGGACAACCCGCACCGCACCGGCTTCCGCGGACTCGAGTACTTCCCGGTGAGCACCGACTGGGTGGTCAAGGCACGCTTCGAGCGCTACCAGCCGGCGCATCACATCAAGATCATCAACATCCTCGGCATGGAGCTCGAGATGGAGTCGCCGGGCGCGGTAGTGTTCAACAAGGACGGCCATGAATGGCGCCTCGACACGGTGCTCGAGGAGCCCGGCGACGATGAGCTCTTCATCATGTTCGCCGATGCGACCAGCGGACATGAGACCTACGGCGCCGGCCGGTTCCTCTATATCCCGATTCCCTCGGGCGCCACCGTGCCGGTCGACTTCAACAAGGCCTACAACCCGCCGTGCGCGCTCAATGAGTTTGCGACCTGCCCGCTGCCGCCCTGGCAGAATCGCCTGAAGCTCGCGGTCACGGCGGGCGAGAAGAAATACGCGGGCGGCATCGACCACCACCTGTAAGGTGACGAGCCAATTAACTAAGGCTCCTGCCGCCGCTCTACGCGCCGCGCCTCGATACGCTGCGCGATCCGCCGCCGCGCGGCGGGAGTGACGGCGAGGCTCACCGGCGCCGAAAGCGCCTGGAAGGGTCCGAACGCCGCCGCGTGCGCGGACGCCGTGACGGACGGAAACGCCATGAAGGCATCGCTCCTGATCGCGTTGGCGTCGGTCTCGACGTAGAGCGGCAGCAAGCCGGTCGCGCTCGAGAGCGCCTCGTAGTCGCCGACGAACAATCCGCCTGAATTGGGCGCGAGATCCATGTCGAAAGGTCCCGAGAGATGCGTCTCCGCAAAGGTGGCGCCGTCGCTCGAGGTCACCATCCAGGCATCGGCGAGCAGCGAGCCGAACGGCGCGAAGGCATCGTTGCGCAGGTCGTAGTAAGTCACGGCGATCGCGCCGCTCGCCTCGATGTGAACGGTGGGCGTGTAGGCCTGCACTGCCGGGTCGGCATTCACCCCGACCGGCGCGCTCCAGGTGGTGCCGCCGTCGGAGGAATGACTGAGCGCGATCCCGTCGTGAGCGCCGGCCGCGAAGCGCGAGTCCTGCCAGGCGACGTAGACGACGCCGCCCGGGCCCACGCTCACCGAGACGATGTCGGAGCCGTCGCGCACGCCCTGGCCGGTGTGCGGATCGACCGTGCCGACCGGCTCGAGCTCCGCGATGGTGATCGGCGCCGACCAGGTCGTGCCGTGATCGAGCGACTGCACCAGGCGCGCGAGCGCCGTGGTCTGCCCTGCGGCGGTGTCCAGCTCGGTGAAGACATCGAGCACCACGCCGCCGGGCAGCACTACGATCTGGTTGCCAAGCGTCTGGTTGGCGGGACCCGGGTCATAGATGCTGCGCGGCGCCGCCCAGGTGGCGCCCGCGTCCGCGGTGAGGGCGAGATAGCCCGGTCCGGCGCTCGGTCCGCTGAGCCGGTCCCAGACCACGTAGACGTAGTTCGAGTCGGCGCTGTCGGCGGTGATCGAGCCCTTGTCGTCGAAGAACTGCTCGCCGTCCTGGATGAGCGCGACCGGCGCGCTCCAGCTGCGGCCCCCGTCCTGCGACCGTGCGACCAGCATGGCGCTCGATGACCCTGCGGCCAGCGCTCCGCCGGTGAAGGACAGGGACAGCGCGTAGACCGCGCCGCTCGGAGAAGCCGTGAGCCACACGTCGCTCGCACGCGCATAGTCGCCCGCGTTGCCGCCGCCGCCGCCCGTGCAGCGCGAGAAGGCCGCGTTCGACGGCGTCCAGCTCGCACCGCCGTCGAAGGAGGCGGCGAGGTTCAGGCCCTGCGCGCCGCCGTTCGACCAGCGGTTTTGCTGCCAGCCGGCGATCAGGTTCATGGGATTGGCGGGGTTGACGACGAACGAGGGCTCGGCCGCGGTGCCGGTGTACAGCGTGCCGTTCGGCGCCACGCCGTCGCAGCCGGCGACGAACGTCGAGGCTTTGGAGAGTTGCACCAGGGTAACCGAGCTATATGGCGGAGGGGTGGGAGTGCTGCCCCCGCCGCCGCCGCCCCCGCCGCCGCCGCAGGCTGCGAGCAGCACGGGAAGAATCACGCTCACACCGCGTCGTGCCGGCATCGTCCGCTCTCCATCAGTCATCCGTTTCCCGGGGAGCGGGCGTGCCGCCGAATGCGTACCGCACACCCACCCAGGCCCCGAGCGGGGCTCCCGGGCCGCGGAACTGGGTCGCGCTCGGGGCGACGCCCGCAGCCGGTCCGAAGCTGTGATCCGGACCGGTGAAGAAATTCTCGCCGAGCGCCCCGAAGTCATAGTAACGCGCGTCGAGCAGATTGTTCACACGGGCGAACAGCTCGAGGTTCCCGCCGAGCCGGCAGCGGGCGTCGAGGCTCACCACTACATAGCCGGGCAGCGGTCCGCTGCGGTCGGCGTTGTTCTCATCGCCGCGCGCGTACACGCCGCTGCTCACCAGGGCGCTCGCGCCGGCCGACCAGCGCCCACTGAAGCCGTAGTCCACCCGCAGCTTGAAGGTCTGGCGCGGGATCGACGGGATCCGGTCCCCCGGCGTCACCAGGATGGCACCGTTGCCGTCGGCGCTCGAGTTGAAGGGACTCGGCTCGCTGAAGCTGGAGCTGAAACTGGCGTCGATGAAGCTGTAGCGCAGCGTGAGCGCCAGCGGGCCCTGATGAGTGGCGGCCGCGAGCTCGAGGCCGGTGCGGCGCGTCGCGCCGATGTTGGCGTAGTAACCGGCGCTGGCAGCGCCGGCACTGGCGCTGATGAACTCGATGTCGTTGCTGAGGCGGCTGTGGTAAGCGGCTGCGCTCCACTGCCAGAGTGCCGTCTTGCCGCGCGCGCCGAGCTCGAGCGTGCGCGCCACTTCCGCTGCGAGCGGCGGATCGGAGATGAAATCGTTGGGCAGCTGGCAGGGCGCGGATGGATTGGCGCAGGCGAGCTCGATCGCGCTCGGAGCCCGCATCCCCTCGCTGTAGCCGGCGTACAGCGTGAGACCGGCACGCGGATTGAAGTTGGCGCCGGCCGCGGGGGTGAAGCGCACGAACACGTGCGAGCCGTTCAGCTGCGGCGCGAGCCCGCTCAGGTCGGAGATGCCGGCCTCGGCGCGGTTGTAGCGCCCCGAGGCCGTGAGCGTCCAGCGCGGCGCCGCGTGCCAGGCGTCCGCCACGAACAGCCCGAAATCGTTGCCGCTGGTGTCCGCGTTGGTGACCGGCGCGAAGGAGCCCAAGCCCTGCGTGTAGCGGTCCGCGTTGAAGGCGGCATCCTGCGTGCGCTGCTGGAAGTGGGTGTGGGCGGCGTCGTCGGTCACGCCGAGGGTGAGCTGGTTGGGATGCCTGCCCGACGCGCTCAGGATGAGCTGCAGTCCGCCGCCGTAGCCGTCCTCGTCGATGTCGGCGGCGGCGTTCATGCCCTCGACGAGGTCGGGCGCGCCGGTCGAGGGATCGATCTGCCCATAGTCGCCGTTGACGTTGCTGTCGAGGCTCGCGCTGCGGTAACTGCGGTAGTAGGCGTTGCCGCCGAGCAGCACCGCCGGGCTCAGGAAACGGCTGCCCTTCAGAGTGGCGAGCGCCAGGCGGTTCGCGGTGCTGTCGGGCCAGGTGTAGGCCTGACGGTCATCGGCGAGAAACGACAGCGGGATGGTCTGTGCGCCTTCGAGCCGGTTGTCGGCGGCGGTGAGGGCCAGGTCTAGGTCGGTCCTGGCATCCTGCCAGCCGACCTTGCCGAAGAACTGCCGCACCTCGCTCGGGTTGTGATCCGCCCAGCCGTCGTCGTCGAAGTAGCTCATCGTCACGAACGCATCGAGCGGACCGCGCGCTCCGCCCCATTCGAGCTCGACGGTGCGGCGCCCGAAGGCTCCGCCCGAGGCCTCGAGCGCGCCCCCGGGGTACTCGCTGCCGCTCTTGGTGTAGATGGCGAGCGCGCCGCCGAGCGTATTGAGGCCGAAGGCGGGATTCGATCCGGGGATCAGCTGGATGCTCGAGATCGCCGACTGCGGGATGAGGTCCCAGTTCACCACGTCGCCGAAGGGCTCGTTCACCCGCACGCCGTCCTGAAACACCGACAGACCCTCGGGCGTGCCGAGCAGCGGCGAGGCGGTGAAGCCGCGGAAGGCGATGTCCGGCTGGAACGGGTTGCCCTGCGCGGCGTTGGCGCTGATGCTGCCCGCGTTCTCGAGCAGATAATCGCTCGCCGCGGCGTGATGCTGGCGCGCGAGATCGCCGCTCGTATAGATCTGCACGTTGGCGGGAACGTCCTCGAGCGGCGTGCCGAGGCCCGGCAGCGGCGTGGTGCCGACCACCGTCACGGTGGGCAGCTCGAGCGCTTCCGCGGGATTTCCCGGCGGCGGCGGCCCCTGATCCGTGCCGGCGGCCGCACTGCTCCATGCGAGGAGTGCCGTGCACGCGGCGCACGGCCCGCGCCCGGCGGCGTGGATCAACTGCCGATGAAGATCGTCGCCGGATGCTCGAGACACTCTTTCAGCGCCTGGATCATCGCCGCGGCGTCGTAGCCGTCGACGAAGCGATGGTCGAAGGACGAGGACAGGTTCATCGTGCGGCGGATCGCGATCGCTCCCTCGAAGACCACGGGGCGCTCGACGGCGCGGTTCACTCCGATGATCGCCACCTCCGGCGCATTGATGATCGGCGTGCTGGCGATGCCGCCGAGCTTGCCGAGGCTGGTGATGGTGATGGTCGAGCCGCTGAGCTCCTCACGCGTCGCCTTGTTGGTGCGCGCCGCCTCGCTCACGCGGCGCATCTCCGCCGCGAGGTCCCAGAGCGAGCGGTTCTGGGCATCGTGCACCACCGGCACCTTGAGGCCGTCGGGGGTCTGGGTCGCGACGCCGAGGTGCACTGCCGCGTGGCGCACGATCACGCCGCGCTCCGCATCGTAGTGGGCGTTGCATTGCGGGAAGTCCTTCAGCACCCGCACCAGCGCCAGCGCCAGGAACGGCAGGTAGGTGAGGCCCGGTGCGCCGCGCTCGAGCTTGCTGTTGAGGTGCTGCCGCAGCCCCTCGAGCTCGGTGACGTCGAGCTCCTCGACGTAGGCGAAGTGCGGGATGTTCCGCTTCGCCTCGCTCATGCGCTGTGCGATCAGGCGCCGCAGGCCGATCACCTTGATCTCTTCGGTGGCGCCGGCCGTGCGCGGCTGCGGCTTGGCCGCGGGAACCGCCCGCGGCGCCGGCCGCAGCGGCACCGGCTGGCCCTGCGGGCTGCGGGCGACCAAGGCATCGAGATCCTTCGAGACGATGCGGCCGCTGGGACCTGAGCCCGCGACCTGCCTCAGGTCGATGCCCGCCTCGTGGGCGCGGCGGCGGATGGCGGGGGACGTGGCGACCCGGCCGCGCGCCGCGGCGACCGCCACGTGCGCCTGCAGCGCCGCGCTCGCTCCATGGCCGTTGCCGCCGCGCGCCGCGACCGGCGCCGCAGCTCCGGCAGCGGGCGAGGCGGCGGCGGGCGCGGTCTGCGCCGCAGCGCCCGCCTCGGCGGCGCGCGCCTCGGCCTCGAACACGATCAGCTCCGCTCCCACCGGCACCATGTCGCCGGGCTCGCCGTTGGTCGACACCACGCGCCCGCTCACCGGTGCCGGCACTTCCACCGCCGCCTTCTCGGTCATCACTTCGACGACCACGTCGTCTTCGGCCACCGTGTCGCCGGGCTTGACGCGCCAGCCGACGATCTCGGCCTGGACCGTACCTTCACCGAGGTCCGGCAGCTTGAAGACGTACCTGCTCATGCGGTCTCCATCACCTGTTTGAGCGCCGCGGCGACCCGCGCCTGTCCGGGAAAGTAGTCCCACTCGAAGGCATGCGGATAGGGCGTATCCCAGCCCGCCACGCGCAGCACCGGCGCCTCGAGATTCCAGAAGCAGTGCTCCTGAACGGTCGCGACCAGCTCCGCGCCGTAGCCGCTGAAGCGCGTCGCCTCGTGCACCACGACGCAGCGGCCGGTCTTGCTGACCGAGGTGCAGAGCGTGTCGACATCGAGCGGCGCCATGGTGCGCACGTCGACGATCTCGGCATCGACCCCGGTGGCGCGCACCGCGGCCTCGGCGACGTGCACCATGGTCCCGTAGGTGAGCACGCTCACGTCCTTGCCCGGACGCACCACCTCGGCACGCCCGAGCGGCACGGTGTAGTGGCCCTCCGGCACCTCGCCGCGCGGATGAGCGCTCCAGGGAACCGCGGGCTTGTGCGGGTCGCCGTCGAAGGGCCCGTTGTAGAGCCGCTTCGGCTCGAAGAACACCACCGGATCCTCGCCCTCGATCGAGGCGATCAGCAGTCCCTTGGCATCGTAAGGGTTCGACGGCATCACGACCTTCACGCCGCAGACGTGGGTGAACACCGCCTCCGGGCTCTGCGAGTGGGTCTGGCCGCCGCGGATGCCGCCGCCGCAGGGCGTGCGGATGGTCACGGGCGCGGAGAAGTCTCCTGCCGAGCGGTAGCGCAGCCGCGCGAGCTCGCTCACCACCTGGTCGAAGCCCGGATAGATGTAGTCGGCGAACTGAATCTCGGCCACGGGCTTCAGGCCGTTCACTCCCATGCCGATGGCGGTGGCGATGATCCCGCCCTCGGCGATGGGCGTATCGAGTACGCGCTGCTCGCCGTACTTGCGCTGCAGTCCCTCGGTGACGCGGAACACGCCGCCGAAGTAACCGATATCCTCGCCGAGGATGACCACGCGCGGATCACGCTCGAGCATCACGTCCATCGCGGAGTTGAGCGCCTGGACCATGTTCATGCGCGCCAAGCTCTCAACCCTTCTTCTGCGCGGGCTCAGCCGCCTCGTGCTCGCGCGCTGCTGCGCTCTTGAGCGCGCGCAGTTCCTCGCGCTCGCGCACGAGATTCGGCGGCATCTCCTTGAACACGTCTTCGAACATCGACAGGGGGTCGAGCGCCGGGCCGCCGGTGAGCGTGCCGTAACTCTCCGCCTCCTTCCAGCAGCCGTTCACATACGCTTCAAGCTCCTTCTCGAGCGCAGTGTGCCGCGCCTCCGACCATTCCCCGAGCACGATGAGGTGCTCTTTGAGGCGCGCGATCGGATCCCCGAGCGGCCACGCCCGCCATTCCTCTTTGGGCCGGTAACGCGACGGATCGTCGCTCGTCGAGTGCGCCCCGGCGCGGTAGGTGACGAGCTCGATGAGCGTCGGGCCGATGCTTTGACGCGCGCGCTGCGCCGCCCACTCGGTCACCGCATAGACCGCGAGAAAGTCGTTGCCGTCGACGCGGATGCCCGGAATTCCATAACCCGGACCGCGCTGCGCGAACGTCTTGTGCTCACCGCCCGCGAAACCCTGGAAGGTGGAGATCGCCCACTGGTTGTTGACGAGATTCAGAATCACCGGCGCCTGGTAGACCGCGGCGAAGGTCATCGCGTAGTGAAAGTCCGCCTCCGCGCTCGAGCCTTCGCCGATCCAGCTCGCGGCGATGCGATCCTCGCCCTTGATCGCCGCGGCCATCGCCCAACCGACGGCCTGCGGAAATTGCGTGGCGAGGTTGCCGGAGATCGAGAAGATGTTGCCGCTCCCCCAGTGGTACATGATCGGCATCTGCCGGCCCTTGCACATGTCGCGGGTGTTGGAGAGGCACTGACACATCAGATCGACGAGATTGCGGCCACGCACGACCTGCAGTCCCTGCTGCCGATAGGAGGGAAAGAGCATATCGGTCGGCTGCAGGGCCATGCCGGCCGCGACCGCGACCGCCTCCTCCCCTGTCGACTTGATATAAAAGGAGATGCGCCCCTGGCGCTGGATCTTCTGCATGCGATCATCGAAGAGCCGGGTGAGCAGCATGTGACGCAGCGCGACCTGCAGTTCCTGTGGCTCGAGGTGTGGGTTCCAGGGACCGACCGCGCGATGGTCATCGCCCAGAACGCGCACCATTTCGAGGGCGAGGTTCTCGATCTCGCGCACCGAGAGCGTCACGTCCGGACGATTCACGGCGCCCGCGGGCGAGATCTGCACGTAGCTGAAGTCCGGCTCCTGTCCGGGGCGGGCGGGAGGTTCGGGCACATGCAGGCGTGACCGTGGGCTCATGGCGCTATCTCTTGGGGCGGTTCGGTGCGGATTTGCGGTGCCGCGGCTGAGTTAGGCAGGATTGTAGTCGCCTCAGGGGGGTAACACTACGCATGAAGACGAGAGCGACTTTCCGCGGCGTGGTGCTGCGCGATGCCGCGCAGCGGCGCGCAGCGGCGCACCCACAGGGGTCGCGCCCGGTCACTGACGGCCTCTCGCGCATACGCGTTGGGCGCGAGGTGGGCGGGCGCGGCGGTAAGGCGGTGTCGGTTATTAGCGGGCTGCCACTTGAGGAAGCGCAGCTCGCTGAGCTCGCGAGCCGGCTCAAGAAGCTCTGCGGTGCGGGCGGTACGGTGCGCAATGGTGTGATCGAAATTCA
>DASPOP010000118.1:0-4332 GCA_035625955.1 Steroidobacteraceae bacterium
GACTCAAGGAGCCGCGCGAGCCCGAGCACCCGCTCACGCTCCTCAGGATGGCTTACGGCCTGTGAAGCTCAGCCCTACGGATCTCATGAGCCTCGAGCAGTACGCGCGCGAGCGCGCGGCGTTCCGCACGCGGGTGCTCGAGCACAAGCGCGACCGGCAGCTCCAGGTCGGACCCAACACCACCTGGTCCTTCGAGGACCGCCTGACGATCCAGTACCAGATCCAGGAAATGCTGCGCGTCGAGCGGATCTTCGAGCCCGAGGGGATCGCGGAGGAGCTCGCCGCCTACAACCCGCTGATTCCGGACGGCCGTAACTGGAAGGTGACGCTCCTCATCGAGTTCGCGCAGCCGGAGGAGCGGCGGGCGTAGCTCGCCGCCCTGCGCGGCATCGAGGCGCGCTGCTGGGTGCAGGTGCGAGGCCACGCGCGCGTGCCCGCCATCGCGGACGAGGATCTGCCGCGCGAGAACGAGGACAAGACCTCCGCGGTGCACTTCCTGCGCTTCGAGCTCGATGCGGCGATGATCGGCTCGCTCCGTGCCGGCGCCGCACTCGGCGTCGGCATCGACCACGAGCACTATGCCCATGCCGTCGACCCGGTTCCGGCGGCGGTGCGCTCGGCGCTGCTTGCCGATCTCGACTGACGGCCCGTTCGGGGGCAGCGCCGGGCGACTTCCGCAGTTTGGTAAGATTCGCGCCACGCGAGCGCGCGCCTTGAGCGCACGCGCACGGCACGCGCGCCAAGCGCCCTGGGGTGGTAAACGCATGATGCACAGCGGATGAGTCAGTCGTACACCGCTTCCGATATCGAGGTCCTCTCCGGCCTCGAGCCCGTCCGCCGCCGGCCGGGCATGTACACCCACACACAGCGCCCCAATCACCTCGCGCACGAGGTCATCGACAACAGCGTCGACGAGGCGATCGCCGGCTACTGCCATCAGATCGACGTCGTCCTCTACAAGGACAACTCCCTCGAGGTCGCCGACGACGGCCGCGGCATGCCGGTCGACATCCATCCGAAGGAGAAGGTGAGCGGTGCGGAGCTCATCCTGACGCGGCTGCACGCCGGGGCGAAGTTCTCCGACAAGACCTACAAGTTCTCGGGAGGCCTGCACGGGGTCGGCGTGTCGGTGGTGAACGCGCTCTCGAAGCATCTCGAGTGCTGGATCAAGCGCGGCGGCAAGGAATACAACATCAGCTTCAAGGACAGCAAGACTCACTCGAAGCTCGAGGAGATCGGCACCGTCGGCCAGCGCAACACCGGCACCACGATCCGCTTCTGGCCGGACCCGAAGTTCTTCGACTCGGACAAGTTCTCGGTGCCGCAGTTGAAGCACACGCTGAAGGCCAAGGCGGTGCTGTGCCCGGGCCTGAAAGTCACCTTCAGGAACGAGGCCACGGGCGAGAAGGACGAGTGGTTCTATACCGGCGACCTCGGCGCTTATCTCGTCGAGGAGCTCGAGAAACACGAGCGCATCCCCGCCGAGCCCATCACCGGGACGCGCGCCGACGAGAACGACGCGGTCGACTATGCGCTCTGCTGGGCGCCGGACGCGGAAGTCTCGATCGGCGAGAGCTACGTCAACCTGATCCCGACTCCCGAGGGCGGCACCCACGTCAACGGGCTGCGCGCCGGCGTGGCGCAGGCGGTGCGCGAGTTCTGCGAGTTCCGGAACCTGGTTCCCCGCGGCATCAAGCTCACCCCCGAGGACGTCTGGGACAAGGCGAGCTACGTGCTGTCGGTGAAGATCCGCGATCCGCAGTTCGCCGGCCAGATGAAGGAGCGTCTGGGCTCGCGCGACGCGGCGGCGCTGGTCGAGGGTTTCGCGCGCGACTCGCTTGCGCTCTGGCTCAACCGCCACCCGGATGCGGGCGAGCGCATCGCGCAGTTCGCGATCGCCAACGCCCAGGAGCGCGCCAGGGCCGCGCTGAAGGTGGTGCGCAAGCGCATCGCCGGCGGCCCCGCGCTGCCCGGCAAGCTCGCCGACTGCGTGAGCCAGGAGCCGAAGCGCTCCGAGCTGTTTCTGGTGGAGGGCGACTCGGCCGGGGGTTCCGCCAAGCAGGCGCGCGACAAGGACTTCCAGGCAATCCTGCCGCTGCGCGGCAAGATCCTGAACACCTGGGAGGTCGATGCCGGTCAGCTGGCCGCCAGTGAGGAGGTGCACAACATCAGCGTCGCGCTCGGAGTCGAGCCCGCGTCGGCCGACCTCGCCTCGCTCCGCTATCACAAGATCTGCATCCTCGCGGACGCCGACTCCGACGGGCAGCACATCGCGACTCTTCTGTGTGCACTTTTCCTGAGACACTTCCGCCCGCTCGTGATCCACGGCCACGTGTATGTGGCGATGCCGCCGCTCTACCGCATCGATGCCGGCAAGCAGGTGCTCTATGCGCTCGATGACGGCGAGCGTGACCAGCTGCTGAAGAAGATAGAAAAGGAGAGCCCGCGCACCAGGCCGTCGGTCACCCGCTTCAAGGGCCTGGGCGAGATGAACCCGGCGCAGCTGCGCGAGACCACCATCGACCCGCGCACCCGGCGCCTGGTGCAGCTCACCATCGAGGGCAAGGACAAGACCGATCAGCTCATGGACATGCTGCTCGCGAAGAAGCGCGCGTCCGACCGCCGCGAGTGGCTCGAGGAGAAAGGCAACCTCGCCGAGGTGCAGGTATGACGGGGCCGCCCGAGAGCGGGGAGCTCAACTTCGAAGGCATCGAGCGCCAGCCGCTCGGCACTTTCACCGAGAAGGCTTACCTCGACTACTCGATGTACGTGATCCTCGACCGCGCGCTGCCGGCGCTCGGCGATGGCTTGAAGCCCGTGCAGCGGCGCATCGTCTACGCCATGAGCGAGCTCGGGCTGTCGGCGGTCGCCAAGCACAAGAAGGCGGCACTCACGGTCGGCGACGTGCTCGGCAAGTTCCACCCGCACGGCGACACGGCCTGCTACGAGGCGATGGTGCTCATGGCGCAGCCCTTCGCTTACCGCTATCCGCTCATCGACGGGCAGGGCAACTGGGGCTCGCAGGATGACCCGAAGTCCTTCGCCGCCATGCGCTACACGGAAGCGAAGCTCACGCGCTACGCCGAGGTGCTGCTGAGCGAATTGGCCGAAGGCACCGTCGACTGGGTCCCGAACTACGATGGCTCCCGCGAGGAGCCGGCGATTCTCCCGGCGCGGCTGCCGAACCTGCTGCTGAACGGCACCACCGGCATCGCCGTCGGCATGGCGACCGACATCCCGCCGCATAACCTGAAGGAGGTCGCCGCGGCGGCGATCCACCTGCTCGAGGAGCCCGAGGCCACGACCGCGGCGCTCATGAAGCACGTAAAGGGCCCGGATCTTCCGACCGGGGCGGAGATCATCTCGCCGCGCGCGGATCTCAAGGAGTTCTACGACAAGGGCGTCGGCACCTTCAAGGCGCGCGCCACCTGGGACATCGAGGAGGGCAACGCGGTCGTCACCGCCTTTCCCTATCAGGTATCGCCGACGCGTGTGATGGAGCAGATCGCCGAGCAGATGCGCGCCAGGAAGCTGCCGATGATCGACGATCTGCGCGATGAGTCGGATCACGACAACCCGACGCGCCTCGTGCTGGTGCCGCGCTCGAACCGCGTGGACCTCACCGAGGTCATGAACCATCTGTTCGCGACCACGGACCTCGAGCGCAACTACCGCGTCAACCTCAACATCATCGCGCTCGACGGGCGGCCGCGGGTGATGGGTCTCAAGGAGATCCTCGCCGAGTGGCTCGAGTTTCGCACCAAGACCGTCACACGCCGCCTCGAGCACCGGCTGGCGAAGGTCGGGAAGCGGCTGCACATCCTCGATGGGCTGCTCACCGCCTTCCTCAATCTCGACGAGGTGATCCGCATCATCCGCCGCGAGGAGGAGCCGAAGCCGGTTCTGATGAAGCGCTTCAAGCTCTCGGACGAGCAGACCGAGGAGATCCTCAATACGCGCCTGCGGCACCTCGCCAAGCTCGAGGAGATGAGGATCCGCGAGGAGCAGAAGACGCTCGCCGCCGAGCGCGAGGAGCTCGAAGGGCTCCTGAAGAGCAAGGCGAAGCTCAAGAAGCTCATCGCCGCCGAGATCCGCGCCGACGCCGAGAAATACGGCGACGAGCGGCGCACCAAGATCATAGAGCGCGAGGCGGCGCAGGCGATCGATGAGACCAGCCTGATTCCCAACGAGCCGGTGACGGTGGTGCTCTCCAAGGGAGGCTGGGTGCGCTCGGCCAAGGGTCACGAGGTCGAGGTGGCGACGCTCTCCTACAAGGGCGGAGATGCTTTCCAGGCACTCGCCCGCGGGCGGAGCCTGCAGTCCGCCGTGTTC
>DASPOP010000119.1:0-7377 GCA_035625955.1 Steroidobacteraceae bacterium
CGCGGCGCGGGCTCGGGCTTCATCGTGAGCCCGGACGGCTACATCCTCACCAACACCCACGTAGTGGCGGACGCCGAGACCGTAACCGTGCGGCTCACCGACCGGCGCGAGTTCCAGGCCAAGGTCATCGGCGCCGACGAGCGCACCGATGTCGCCGTGATCAAGATCAACGCCAGCAATCTGCCGATCGTCAGGCTCGGCGATCCCTCCCGCATCAAGCCCGGCCAGTGGGTGCTCGCCATCGGCTCGCCCTTCGGCTTCGAGAACACCGTCACCGCCGGCATCATCAGCGCCACCTCGCGCTCGCTGCCGAGCGACAACTACGTGCCGTTCATCCAGACCGACGTGGCGGTCAACCCGGGCAACTCGGGCGGTCCCCTGTTCAACATGGCGGGCGAGGTGATCGGCATCAACTCGCAGATCTTCAGCCGCACCGGCGGCTTCATGGGGCTCTCGTTCGCAATCCCGATCGACGTCGCGCGCAATGTCGAGGAGCAGCTGATCAAGACCGGCCGCGTGGTGCGCGGGCGCATCGGCGTCACCATTCAGGATCTCAATGCACAGCTCGCCGAGTCCTTCGGGCTCGACCGGCCGCGCGGCGCGCTGGTCTCCTCGGTCGAGAAGGAAGGTCCGGCGGCCAAGGCCGGCATCCAGCCGGGCGATGTGATCCTGGCCGTCGGCGGCCACCCGATCGAGCATTACGGCGAGCTCTCGGGGGCGATCGCGGCGATGAAGCCGGGGAGCGACACGACGCTCGCGGTGTGGCGCGGCGGCAAGCAGCTGAACGTGAGCGTGGCCGTTGCGGAGCTCCATGAGCAGCAGCAGACGGCCTCCGCCCGCGGCCGCTCCCCGGGCGGCGGCCCCAAGGCGGCGCCGAGCGCCTTCGGGCTCACGGTGCGCCCGCTCAACCCGCAGGAGAAGCAGCAGGCCGGCACGCAGGGGAGCCTCGTCGTCGAGGAGGTCACGGGTCCGGCGGCCGCGGCCGAGGTACAGCCCGGCGACATCATCCTCGGCGTCAACGGCAGGCGCGTGCACACGGTGGCTGAGCTGGAGGAGGCGGCCAAGACCGCCGGCAAGAGCGTGGCGCTCCTCATCCAGCGCGAGGACGCCCAGATCTTCGTGCCGCTGAAGCTGCCGTAGCGATGATGCAGGAAGTTTACGATCCCGCGGCCGTCGAGCGCGCCGCGCAGGAGTATTGGCGGGAGCGGCGCGCGTTCGAGGTGCGCGAGGACCCCGCCAGACCCAAGTTCTACTGTCTGTCGATGCTGCCGTACCCGTCGGGCAGGCTGCACATGGGCCACGTGCGCAACTACACCATCGGCGACGTGCTGGCGCGGTACCTGGCGATGCAGGGCTACAACGTGCTGCAGCCGATGGGCTGGGACGCCTTCGGACTGCCGGCCGAGAACGCCGCCATCAGCAACGGCGTGCCGCCGGCGAAGTGGACGCGCGACAACATCGCGCACATGCGCTCGCAGCTTCAGTCCCTCGGCTTCGCCATCGACTGGCAGCGCGAGGTCGCCACCTGCGATCCGGACTATTACCGCTGGAACCAGTGGCTGTTCCTGCGCATGCGCGAGCAGGGCCTCGCCTACCGCAAGAGCGGGGTCGTCAACTGGGATCCGGTCGATCAGACCGTGCTCGCCAACGAGCAGGTGATCGACGGGCGCGGCTGGCGCACCGGCGCGCCGGTCGAGAAGCGCGAGATCCCGATGTACTACCTCGCGATCACGCGCTATGCAGACGAGCTGCTCGCCGCGCTCGAGCAGCTGCCCGACTGGCCGGAGCGCGTGCGGGTGATGCAGGCCAACTGGATCGGCCGCAGCGTCGGCTGCGACATCGCCTTTCCGTACGCCGCGGACACCGCGCAGGCGCTCGGCGGCGCGGGCGCCGTCAAGGTGTTCACCACGCGCGCCGACACGCTCTTTGGCGCCACGTTCATGGCGGTCGCCGCCGAGCACCCCGTGGCGCTCGCCGCGGCGCGCGGCAATCCCGCGCTCGCCGCCTTCATCGACGAGTGCCGCCGCGGCAGCGTCACCGAGGCCGACCTCGCCACGCAGGAAAAGAAGGGCATGCCGACGGGGCTGCACGTGCTGCATCCCTTCACGGCTGAGCCGCTGGAGGTGTGGGTCGCGAATTACGTCGTGATGGCCTACGGCGAGGGCGCAGTGATGGGCGTGCCGGCCCACGATGAGCGCGACTTCGAGTTCGCCATCAGGAACCATCTGGCCGTAGTCACCGTGGTGCGCTCCACGAGCGGGGCCTACGAAGAGGTGCGTGCGCCCTGGATCCCCGCCTATTCCGAGTACGGCGTGACGGTGAGCTCGGGCGAGTTCTCGGGGCTCACGTTCCCGCAGGCGGTTGATGCGATCGCCGCGGCGCTCGAGAACAAGGGCCTCGGCAGGAAGCGCGTGCAGTTTCGGCTGCGCGACTGGGGTATCTCGCGGCAGCGCTACTGGGGCTGCCCGATCCCGATCATTCACTGCGGCACGTGCGGCGAGGTGCCGGTGCCGGATGAGCAGCTGCCGGTGGTGCTGCCCGAGGACCTGGTGCCCGATGGCAGCGGCAACCCCCTGGCGAAGAGCCCGGCCTTCTACCAGTGCCGGTGTCCGAAGTGCGGCAGTGCGGCGCGGCGCGAGACCGACACTATGGACACCTTCGTCGACTCGTCCTGGTACTTCATGCGCTACGCCTGCCCGGACGATACGCGGGCGATGGTCGATGAGCGCGTCGATTACTGGCTGCCGGTCGACCAGTACATCGGCGGCATCGAGCACGCGATCCTGCATCTGCTGTATGCGCGCTTCTGGACCAAGGTGATGCGGGATCTGAAGCTCGTGAAGTTCGGCGAGCCGTTCACACGCCTCCTCACCCAGGGCATGGTGTTGAACCACATCTTCTCCTATCAGCCGCCCGAAGGGCGCAAGCGCTACTTCAATCCCGCCGACGTCGAGACCTTCTCCGAGCCGGACGGCAGCACGCGCTATGAGGTGCTGATCGCCGCTGGCGACGCGCTCCAGGTGCAGCACGAGGGCATCGGCAAGATGTCGAAGTCCGAGGGCAACGGCGTCGACCCGGAGGGTCTCATCGAGCGCTTCGGCGCCGACACCGCGCGGCTCTTCACCATGTTCGCCTCGCCCCCCGAGCAGACGCTCGAGTGGTCCGACGAGGGAGTGCAGGGAGCTTCGCGCTTCATCCGGCGGCTGTGGAATGCGGTGTACGAGCACGTGAGCGCAGGTCCCGCGCCGCCGCTCGATGCGGGCGCGCTCAACGCCGCGCAGCGCGAGCTGCGGCGCTCGGCGCACCAGGCGCTCGCCAAGGCCACCGACGACATCGGCCGGCGGCGCAACTTCAACACCGCCATCGCCGCGATCATGGAGCTCCTCAACTCGATTCAGCGGTTCGCGGACTCGAGCCCGCAGGGGCGGGCGGTGCGCCAGGAGGCGCTCGGCATCGCCGTGCTGGTGCTCGCGCCCATCACTCCGCACGTCTGTCACGCGCTGTGGCGGGCGCTCGGCCACCCGACCGCCCTGATCGACGAGCACTGGCCGAAGCCCGACCCGTCTGCGCTCGTGCAGGACATGATCACGCTGGTCGTCCAGGTGAACGGCAAGCTGCGCGGCCACGTCACGGTTTCGGTCGGGGCCGACGAGGCCACGGTACGCGCCGCTGCGCTCGCCGACGAGCAGGTGCGGAAATTCATAGCCGACAAGCCGGCACGCCGCGTGATCGTCGTACCCGGCAAGCTCGTCAACGTGGTGGTGTGATGGCGCCCGCGCCGGGCAGTGCGCACGCCGCCGCCATGCTGGCGTTGAGCGCACTGCTGGCGCTCGCCGGCTGCGGCTTCCACCTCGAGGGACGCACGCCGCTGCCGGCGAAGGTGTTGACTCCGTACCTCGAGGCCGAGGACCGGCAGAGCGACTTCGTGCAGAGCCTCGAGCGGGCGCTGCTCGCGAACGGCGCCGAGCTCGCTGCCGACAGAAGCAAGGCCTCCGCGGTCGTCACCATCCTCAAGGACAGCTTCAAGCCGCGCGTGCTGTCGGTGTCGAACCTCAATCAGCCGAACGAGTACGAGCTCACCTACACGGTGAGCTTCTCGGTGACGGCGGGCGATAAGGAGCTGCTGCCGCCGCAGGAGATCTCCACCACGCGCAGCTACAGCTTCGATGCCCGCCTGCTGCTCGCCAAGGGACACGAGGCCGACATCCTGCGCGGCGCGATGGCCCAGGACCTCGCCGACATGGTCATGCGGCGGCTCGCGAGGCTGTAGTTGAAAGCTCGCATCGGACATCCTGTCACGATGCTCGCGGCGGCGCGCCAAAAGCGCGGTTTCGGCGCGCCGCCCGCCGCCTGCGGCGGCGGGCACATCCATGTGCCTTGGCAGCGGCTTCATGCCGCGCGGGTCGCCTGTGCCAAGCGATGGTGAGCTAGAGATCCCCGTGCCCCGTACACCAGGGGGCGCGCCGCGGGCAGTCCCGGCCGCCTCCGCGGCGGCGCTGACCGCGCTGCCCGAGTTCGGCGCTCCGGCGGTGCTGCTCCTGCGCAGCATCGACCGGGTGCCGGTGGCGCTGCTGCTCGACCGGTTTGGAATCGACCTGACACTGGCCGCGCACGGCGAGGAGATCCCGGGATCCTACTGGGGCGACAGCGAGGCGGGCCTGAAGGGCGAGCAGCTCCATGCGCGGCTCGACACCCCGGTGCATTCGATTCTCCACGAGGCGGGCCACTACATCTGCATGAGCCCGGAGCGGCGCGCCGGACTCGACACGGACGCGGGCGGCGACGACCTCGAGGAAGCGGCGGTGTGCTACCTGCAGGTGCTGCTCGCGGGCGAGCTGTCCGCGGTGGGCCGCGCGCGCATGCTGGCCGACATGGACTCCTGGGGATACAGCTTTCGCCTCGGCTCGACGCGCGCCTGGTTCGAGGGCGATGCCGCGGATGCGCGCGCCTGGCTCGAGCGCCACGGCATCATCGACGCGCGCGGCTCGCTCACCGGTGGCGTGCGCGCGGGATGAGCGCGCGCCCCCGGTGTATCGTGCGGCGTGCCGCACAATCCGCACCTGGGGGCGCTGTCCGCTGGCCTTGCGGCTCGGGGGTGCGTTAGACTCGGCGCCCCTGTCGGGCTGGTCTTGTTGTAAGCAAGTGCGTCGCCTGCCGCTACCGTGGATCCTGTCGCTGCTGCTGGTGTTTGCCCAGCACGGCGCGGTGCTGCACGAGCTCGGCCATCTGAGCCACGGCGATCGCGCCCAGGGCTCCGCGCTGAGCGCACAGCTTCCCGCGGACAGCAGCTGCGCGACCTGCGAGGCTTTCACCCAGGTAGCCAACCCGGCCTCGGGCGCTGCCCACACTCTCTCGGCCTCCGCGGCCGTCTATCTGCCGATTCCCGTCCCCGTTTACGCGATCATCGCGGCCGACACACTCACGCCGCGCAGTCGCGGCCCTCCGCAAGCCTGACCTTCGTTTCCCGTTCCTGAAGGCTCGCAGCCCCGATCCGCATCGGGCGCTGCGTGACATTGGCTTTTGCGGAGTTGCTCATGATCGAGCGTCAATCACGATTCGCCGCACTCGGTGCGGCATCCCTGCTCATGTTCTCCGGTGCGGCGGCAGACGATGCGGCCGCGGCGAATGCCACGACCGCGAGTGACGCCGCCGCTGATGGCGGCGCGACCCCGGCCGCCAAGGGCACGCCCGACGCCGCCGGCGATTCGACCGGGCTCACCACCATCATGGTCACCGCGCAGCGCCTGAACGTCGCGCGCACCGCGATCGAGACGCAGACCGGCGCCTCGACCTATACGATCACCAGGGACGCGATTGCCGCGACTCCCGGGGGCGAGAACGCCTCGCTCAACCAGGTGCTGCTGCAGGCGCCGGACGTGGTGCAGGACTCCTTCGGGCAGCTGCACGTGCGCGGCGACCACAATGATCTGCAATACCGCCTGAACGGGGTCATCCTGCCGGAAGGGATCAGCGTCTTCAGCCAGACGCTGAGTCCGAGACTCATCTCCTCTCTGAGTCTCATCACCGGGGCATTGCCGGCGGAGTACGGCCTGCGCACCGCTGCGATCATCGACCTCACCACGAGCAGCGGGCTGCTGCAGCCGGGCGGGGCCGTGTCGGTGTACGGCGGCAGCTTCGGCAGCCTGGAGCCGGCGGTCGAGTACGGCGGCAGCGCGGGTCAGCTGAGCTACTACCTGACGCTCGACTACAAGCAGGACAACGTCGGCATCGACTCGCCGGACGGCGGCGCCGCTCCGCTGCACGATCGCACCCGTCAGGTACACGCCTTCGGCTACTTCGAGAACATCATCGATCAGAACAACCGCCTGTCGTTGATCCTTGGCACGACCAACGATGGCTTCGAGATTCCGAACCAGCGCGGCCTGCAGCCCACTCTCGGGCTCGTGGTCAACGGCCAGAGCGCCTTCCTCAGCGACGATCTCGGCGAGACTCAGCACGAGGCCGCGCAGTATGCGATCGTGAGCTGGCAGCACGCTCAGGGGCGGCTCAACTGGCAGACCTCGGTCTCGGCCCGCGATACCACGCTGCACTTCTCGCCCGACTGGCTGGGCGACCTGCTCTATGACGGTATTGCGCAGGACGCCTACAAGTCCGACACCGCCTTCGCCTGGCAGACCGACGGTTCCTATCAGATGAGTGACGCCCATACGGTGCGCGCCGGGCTCTACATCCAGCACGACGACGCCCGGAGCAATACCGCCTCCCAGGTGCTGCCGCTCGATCCCGCGACCGGCGTGCAGACCACGGACGTGCCGCTGGTCGTCATCGATAACGGCACCCGGTCGCAGCTCATCGAGAGCGCCTATCTGCAGGACGAGTGGAAGCCGGTCCAGCCGCTCACCGTGAACTACGGCCTGCGCTTCGACCGCTACAGCGCCTATTCCAGCGGCAGTCAGCTGAGTCCGCGCGTCAACTTCGTATGGCAGCTCGCGGGCGGCACCACCGTGCACGGCGGCTACTCGCGCTACTTCACTCCGCCGCCCTTCGAGCTGATCGGCTCCGAGACGCTCGGCAGGTTCCTCAACACGACGGCCCTGCCGCCGGGCTCAGTCACTCTCGACACCTCGCCGTTCGCCGAGCGCGCCAATTACTACGACTTCGGTGTGCAGCAGAAGCTGCTCGACAACACCCTGACGCTGGGGCTCGACACTTTCTATCGGCAGGCGCAGCACCTGATCGACGAGGGCCAGTTCGGCGCGCCGATCATCCTCACGCCCTTCAACTACCGCTACGGACTGATCGGCGGTGTGGAGCTCACCGCCAACTACTCGGTGAGCGATTTCTCCGCCTATGGCAACCTGTCGTTCCAGGCCGCTCACGGCAAGCAGTGGGAGTCGTCGCAGTTCAACTTCTCGC
>DASPOP010000120.1:0-11742 GCA_035625955.1 Steroidobacteraceae bacterium
GCGAACAGGCACGGAGCATGATGGGTCGACGAAGAAGGATCGGACCCGGGGCCGCTGCCCACGCGGTGATGGTGATGCGCATGCGCGGATGCGAGCGGGACACCAGGCGGCAGGGCGCCGGCACCCGGACAGAATTCGAGGACGAACCCCTGCTCGGCGGCGACCGGCATGAACCCGGGCGGGATCAGCGCGCGGAGCAGCAGCGCCGGGAGTGCCAGCAGCGCCCAACCCAGCCGGCGTCGGCGGAATCGTGGGAACGCGGCCATCGCCATGAGACTACACCGCGCCGCTGCGGCCGGTCGATCGCCCGGGAAGGTAACGCACGGCCCTCACGTTCCCGGTGTCAGCAGCCGCTCGACATAGCGGGCGAGTTGATCGACCTCGAGATTGACCGAGGCTCCCGCCGACAGCGCCCCGAGCGTCGTCACCGCCTGAGTGTGCGGGATGATGTTGACGGAGAAGCTCGCCCCTGCGACCTCGTTGACCGTGAGGCTCACGCCGTCGACCGTCACCGAGCCTTTGCGCGCGATGTAGCGCATGAGCCCGGATGGCACCGCGAGGGTGAGGCGCTGCGAGCGCGCGTCGGATTCCACGCTCGTGACGCGCGCAATGCCGTCGATATGGCCCGACACCAGGTGGCCGCCGAGCACGTCGCCGGCACGGAGCGACGACTCGAGATTCACCGCCGCGCCGACTGCGAGAGCGCCGAGGGTCGTGAGCGAGAGCGTCTCGCGCGACAGGTCGGCCGAGAAGCTGCGTGCGGTGCGCCCCGTCACCGTGAGGCAGCAGCCCTGCACGCTGACGCTGTCGCCGACCCGCACACGCGCCTCATCGAGCTCCCTGAAGGCGATGCTGAGATGCAGGTCGCCGCCGCGCGTCTCGCGCTCGACGACAGTACCTAAGTCCTGAACGATCCCCGTGAACAAAGGCGCTTCCTTCAGGTCTCCGCGCGGCCGGCCGCGCGGGGCCTGAGCCGCAGCCGCAGATCATCGCCCACTCGCGCCACCTCCGCGATCGCGAACGTGGGGGCCGCGTCGAGCTCGGCGAGCTCCGGGAACGCGAGCAGCGGCCGTGCCGAGGGGCCGAGGAGCTTCGGCGCCACGTAGAGCAGCAGCTCGTCGGCGAGCCCCTGCCGCAGCAGCTCGCCCGCGAGCGTCGGCCCCGCCTCGACCTGCAGCTCATTCGTCTCGAGCTCGCCGAGCCGGTCGAGCACGGCCGGCAACGGCACCCGATCGCCCACCGCGGGCAGCGTCTCGATGCGCGCCCCGCGCGCGGCGAGCGCCGCGCAGCGCGGCTCCCAGCGCGGATCGGAGGCGGGCACGGCCGTCACGATCAGCACCTCGCCCGCAACGCTGAAGAGGCGCGCCTCGGGCGGCGTGCGCAGCGAGCTGTCCAGCACCACGCGCAGCGGCTGACGGCGCTCGCCGCCCGCCTCCTCGGGGAGCCTCACGTCGAGCCGCGGATCGTCCGCCAGCACCGTCCCCGTGCCCGTCAGGATTGCAGAGCTGCGCGCGCGCCAGTGCTGTACGTCCTCGCGGGCTGCGGCGCCGCTGATCCAGCGGCTCGCGCCGTTCGCGAGCGCCGTGCGCCCGTCGAGGCTCGCGGCGAGCTTGACGCGCACCCAGGGCCGTCCGGTACGCATGCGCTTGAGGAATCCCGCGTTGAGCTCGGCCGCCTCCGCCGCGAGCAGCCCGGCTTCGACGGCGATACCTGCCGCTTTGAGGCGCTCGGCCCCGCGGCCGTCGACCTGCGGGTTGGGATCGGCCACCGCGTAGATGACGCGCGCCACGCGCGCCGCGATCAGGGCGTCCACGCACGGCGGCGTGCGTCCGTGATGGCTGCAGGGCTCGAGCGTCACGTACACGGTCGCGCCCACGGCCTGTGCGCCGGCCGCGGCGAGCGCCGCGACTTCGGCGTGGCTCTCGCCAGCGCGCGCGTGCCAGCCCTCCGCGACCACACGCCCGTTACGCGCGATGACGCAGCCGACACGTGGATTCGGTTGGGTCGTCGTGAGGCCGCGCGCGGCGAGCTCGAGCGCGCGCTGCATCGCGGTGCGGTCGAAATCAGAGGACATCGGCGATAAGGCCCTTATTGCTTGCCGCCGGCGCCCGGCTCCTCGTCGGTGCCCTCCCCGGGGAGGAGCGGCAGCTGGTCACGGCTGGTGGCGCGCCCGGCGCGGCGCTTGTGCGCAGGAGGCGGCCGGTGGGCCGGGGGCGTCGCCGGGCGCCCGGCCCGCAGCCGCTCGATCTCGTCGTGAAACGCCTGGACGTCCTCGAACTGTCGATACACGGAGGCAAAGCGCACGTACGCCACCTCATCGAGGTGCCGCAGCTCCTCCATCACGAGCTCGCCGATGGCGCGCGCGGACACCTCGCGGTCGCCGAGGCTCCGTACCTGGTGGACGATGCGGCTCACCGCCTCGTCGATCTGCTCGCGCGGCACCGGGCGCTTCTCGAGCGCCTTCTCCATGCCGGCTCGGAGCTTTGCCTCATCGAACGCCTCACGGGCGCGATCGCCCTTCACGACCACCGGCATGAGGAGCTCGGCGGTCTCGAAGGTCGTGAAACGCTCGCCGCACTTCAGACACTCGCGCCGGCGGCGGATCTGCCGTCCCTCGCCGGCGAGCCGCGAGTCGTTCACCTTGGTCTCTTCGTGGCCGCAGAAGGGGCAGTGCATGCGGCTGTGGATGGCGCCGTAGGGAGATTACGCGCCGTAGACCGGGAAGCGCCGGCAGAGCTCGATCACCCGCGGCCGCACGCGCTCGATCGCCGCCGCGGCACCTTCCGCGTCCAGCACCTCGGTGATGAAGTCCGCCACCTGCTCGACCTCGCGCTCCCTGAAGCCGCGCGTGGTCGAGGCCGGTGAGCCGATGCGCAGCCCGCTGGTCACCATCGGCGGCCGCGGGTCGTTCGGCACGGCGTTCTTGTTGACGGTGATGTTGGCCCGTCCGAGGGCGGCGTCGGCGTCCTTGCCGGTGATGTTGCGGTCGGCGAGGCTCATGAGGAACAGGTGGTTGTCGGTGCCGCCGGAGACGATCTGATAGCCGTTGTTCGCGAGCCTGGCCGCCATCGCGCGGGCGTTGGCGAGCACCTGGCGCTGATAGTCCTTGAACTCGGGCTGCAGCGCCTCCTTGAACGCCACCGCCTTGGCGGCGATCACGTGCATGAGCGGTCCCCCCTGAAGCCCGGGGAACACCATCGAATTGAGTTTCTTCGTGATCTCGTCGTTGGCACGCGCCAGGATCAGTCCGCCGCGCGGGCCGCGCAGCGTCTTGTGGGTCGTGGTGGTCACGACGTCGGCGTGCGGCAGAGGATTGGGGTAGAGGCCGGCCGCCACGAGCCCCGCGACGTGCGCCATGTCCACAACGAAGTAGGCACCGACCCCGCGCGCGATCGCGGCGAAGCGCGCCCAGTCGATGATGCGCGAATAGGCAGAGAAGCCGGCGACGATCATCTTCGGCCGGTGCTCCTCGGCGAGACGCTGCACCTGGGTATAGTCGATCTCGCCGTTCTCGGGGCGGATGCCGTACTGCACGGCGCGGAAGAACTTGCCGGAGAAGTTGACCCTGGCGCCGTGCGTCAGGTGACCGCCGTGGTCGAGGCTCATGCCGAGGATCGCATCGCCGGGCTGCACCAGGGCGAGGTAGGCCGCGGCGTTCGCCTGCGAGCCGGAGTGGGGCTGCACGTTGGCGTAGTCGGCGCCGAAAAGCTGCTTCGCCCGGTCGATCGCCAGCTGCTCGGCCACGTCGACGAACTCGCAGCCGCCGTAGTAGCGCTTGCCGGGATAGCCTTCGGCGTACTTGTTGGTAAGCACCGAGCCTTGCGCGGCCAGCACCCGCGGGCTCGCGTAGTTCTCCGAGGCGATCAGCTCGACGTGATCCTCCTGGCGGCCGCGCTCACCCTCGAGGGCGCGGGCCAGCTCGGGATCGAAGTCGGCGATGGTCTCGTTGCTGCGGAACATGCGGATGCGCCTTGAGCTGCGGCGGGCGGAAACGGGTCGCGAATTGTACCGGAAGGGCCCCGCCGCCGCCCTTGTATGAAAGCTCGCATCGGAATCCTGTCGCGATGCTCGCGGCGGCGCGCCTCTACAGCAGGTTTTCCAGCACCGCGTTCCAGGCCTGGGCGAGATTGCCGCGGTTGTAGCCCCCGCCCCCGAGCGCCAGCACGCGGCCGTGGCCCAGACGGTCGGCGAGCTCCTTCAGTGAGCGTGCGGCCAGTCCGTGCGAGCGGGCCGAGAGGCGCAGGTGCGTGATCGGATCGCCCTCGAGGCTGTCGGCGCCGCACTGCAGGATGATGAACTCGGGCTTGAAGCCCTCGAGGTGCTCGAGCACGCGCGGCCATACCAGCTCGAACACCGCATCGTCGGCCCCCGGCGGCAGCGGAACGTTGAGCTTCATGCCGGCGGCGGCGCCGCGGCCGGTCTCGCCGCTCGCGCCCGTGCCGGGATAGAGGTAGCGCCCGTCCTCGTGAAGGTCGGCGAACACCACCGCGGCGTCGTCCTCGAACGCGTAGAACACCCCGTCGCCGTGGTGCGCATCGATGTCGACGTAGGCGACGCGCTTCAGGCCCGCGCGCTTCAGCAGCTCGATCGCGACCCCGCAGTCGTTGAAGACGCAAAAGCCCGCGGCGCGCTCGCGCGCCGCGTGATGGAGACCTGCGATCGGCACGAAGGCGCGGCGGCACTCGCCGCGCATGATCGCCTCCATGGCGCTCAAGGTGGCCCCCACGACTCCCGCGGCCGCCTCATACACGCCGCGGAAAGCCGGCGTGTCGCCGGCGTCGAGGAGCCCCGAGCCGCTCGCCGAGCGCTCGCGCACGAAGTCGAGATACGCGGGACTGTGGAACGCCCGCAGCTCCTCCTCGGTGGCGGTGCGCGGCTCGAGCACCTGCACGCGCTGGTCGAGGCCGCGAGCCTCGTATTCGCGCATGAAGGCGGCGAGCCGATCGGGCCCGAAGGGGTGGCCATCACCAAAGCTGTAGCGGGCGAGCCGCTCGCTCACCACCACCCCAACGCCGGCGTTCATGGGGGGAGCCTAGCACAGCGGGCAAGGACGCAAGGCTGCTTACCGGGGCGCACCCCGTATAATTCCGCCTCCCCTGCTGCCGGTCGCTCCATGGCTCAATACATCTACACGATGAATCGCGTCTCGAAGGTGGTCCCGCCCAAGCGGGTGATCCTCCGCGACATCAGTCTGTCGTTCTTCCCCGGCGCGAAGATCGGCGTGCTGGGCCTGAACGGCGCCGGCAAGTCCTCACTCCTCAGGATCATGGCGGGAATCGACCACGAGTTCGACGGCGAGGCGCGCCCGCAAAGCGGGATCCGCATCGGCTTCCTGCCGCAGGAGCCGCAGCTCGATGCCTCGCGCGACGTGCGCACCACCGTCATGGAGGGCCTCGGCGAGACCTTCCGCCAGCTCGAGGAGTTCAACCACATCAGCGAGCGCTTCGCGCAGGACATGTCCGAGGAGGAAATGAACAAGCTGCTCGAGCGGCAGGCGGCGCTGCAGGATGCGATCGATGCGGCCGGCGGCTGGGAGCTCGAGCGTAAGCTCGAGATCGCCGCCGACGCGCTGCGCCTGCCGCCGTGGGAAACGAGCATCGCGACTCTCTCGGGCGGCGAGCGGCGCCGCGTCGCGCTCTGCCGGCTGCTGCTCTCGGCCCCCGACATGCTGCTGCTCGATGAGCCGACCAACCATCTCGACGCCGAGTCGATCGCCTGGCTCGAGCGCTATCTCGAGGAATATCCGAGCACCGTCATCGCGGTCACCCACGACCGCTACTTCCTCGACAACGTGGCCGGGTGGATCCTCGAGCTCGACCGCGGCTACGGCATCCCCTGGCACGGCAACTACTCCTCCTGGCTCGAGCAGAAGGAGCAGCGCCTGGCGCTCGAGGAGCGCGAGCAGGAGGCGCTGCGCAAGGCGCTGGCGCACGAGCTCGAGTGGGTGCGGCAGAATCCCAAGGCGCGGCAGGCGAAGAGCAAGGCCCGCGTGCAGCGTTACGAGGAGCTCGCTTCGCGCGAGTTCCAGGAACGCAACGAGACCAACGAGATCTATATCCCGCCGGGCGAGCGCCTGGGCGACCTCGTGATCGCGGTCGAAGGTCTGCGCAAGGGTTATGCGGAGCGCCTGCTCATCGACAACCTGTCCTTCAGCCTGCCGCGCGGCGGCATCGTCGGCATCATCGGGCCGAACGGCGCCGGCAAGACGACGCTGTTCCGCATGCTGACCGGCGGGGAGAAGCCCGACGCGGGCGAAATCCGCGTGGGCCCCAGCGTGCGCCTCGCCTACGTCGACCAGTCGCGCCAGTCGCTCGATGACAGCAAGACCGTCTGGCAGGAGATCTCGGGCGGCCTCGACCTGATCAAGGTCGGCGGCTACGAGACGCCCTCGCGCGGCTACGTCGGCCGCTTCAACTTCAGGGGTGCACAGCAGCAGCAGCTGATCGGCGACCTCTCGGGCGGCGAGCGCAACCGGGTGCATCTCGCCAAGGTGCTGCGCGCCGGCGGCAACGTGCTGCTGCTCGACGAGCCCACCAACGATCTCGACGTCGAGACCCTGCGCGCGCTCGAGGAAGCGCTGCTCGCCTTTCCCGGCTGCGCCGTGGTGATCTCCCACGACCTCTGGTTCCTCGATCGCATCGCGAGCCACATCCTCGCCTTCGAGGGCGACTCGCAGGTCGTGTGGTTCGAGGGGAACTACCAGGAGTATGTCGCCGACTTCCAGCGCCGCCGCGGCGCCGACGCCCTGCAGCCTCACCGCATCAGGTACAAGCCGCTCACGCGCTGACGGAGGCACAGCGCAGTCTTGTCAGCGCCGAGGATAACGGACGGGGAATTGGCGGAGGACCGCAGCCGCTGGCGCTGGGTGGGGCCGCTCGCAGCCCTGCTGGTGTTCAGCGCGGTGGTGCTGCTGCTGCACCGCCAGCTCGCGCACCTGCACGCGCGCAGCGTCCTCGAGCACCTGCACGCCATCCCGCGCCGCCAGGTGCTGGAGGCGCTCGGCTTCACCGCCGCGAGCTACTGGCTGCTCTCCAACTACGACGTGCTGGCGCTCGCCTATCTGCGCCGCGTGATCCCCTACCCGCGCATCCTCTTCACCTCCTTCATCGCCTACTCCTTCGGCCACACGCTCGGCTTCTCCGCCTTCACCGGCGCCGCCATCCGCTTCCGCCTGTATGCGACCGCGGGAGTGAGCGCGATCGATGTGGCGACGATCTCGGCTTTCTGCAGCCTCTCGCTCGGCATCGGCCTCGCGACCATCGCCGGCTTGTCGCTGTTCCTCTCGCCGGCGCACGCGACCCAGATCCTGCACCTGCATCGCAACTGGTCGCTGCTCGCCGGCCTGGTGCTGCTCGGGGCCGTGGCGCTGTACGCGCTCTGGGCGATGCTCGCGCGGAGCACGCTCGAGCTGCGCGGCTGGGCGCTGCGGGCCCCGGGCCCGGCGATCGGGCTGGCGCAGCTCGCCCTCTCGGTCGTCGACCTGTCGCTCTCCTCCGCGGTGCTGTGGTCGCTCCTGCCGGCGGAAGCGCACATCGGCTTCGTGCCGTTTCTCGGCACCTACGCGCTGGCGGTCATCGCCGGGATCGTGAGCCACGTGCCGGGCGGAGTCGGCGTGTTCGAGGCGGTGATGCTGCTGACGCTCCCGGGTATACCGCCGGATGCGCTGCTCGGCTCGCTGCTCGCCTACCGCGCCGTCTACTACCTCGTACCGCTGGTCTTCGGCACCGTCCTGTTCGGCTCGAAGGAGCTCGCGGCGCAGCGTACCCGCATCGCCTGGGCCCAGGAGCTCGCCTCGGTGTACATCGCGCCGGTCGTGCCGCAGGTGGCGGGCGCCCTCACCTTCCTCGCGGGCGCGCTGCTGCTGTTCTCGGGGGCGACGCCCGCGATCGAGGAGCGGCTCGCCTTTCTCGACCGTTTCCTGCCGCTCGCGGTGCTCGAGGTCTCCCATCTCGCCGGCAGCATCATCGGGCTGGGACTGCTGGTGCTCTCGCGCGCACTGTTCCGCCGGGTCGAGGCCGCCTATCACATCACCGTGTGGCTGCTCCTCGGGGGCATCTTCGCGTCGCTCCTCAAAGGCCTCGACTTCGAGGAGGCGACGCTGCTCGCCCTGGTGCTCGGCGTGCTGGTGCTCGGCCGCCGCGCCTTCTACCGTCCGACCGCGATCCTCTCCGAGCGCTTCACTCCGGTGTGGATCGCGAGCATCGTCGGGGTGGTTGCGCTCGCGATCTGGCTCGGAGTCATCTCCTACCGGCATCTGCCGTATTCACACGAGCTCTGGTGGACCTTCGCGCTCGACGGCAATGCGCCGCGCATGCTGCGCGCCTCACTCTCGATCGTGGTGCTCGGCACCGCTTACGTTCTGCTCAACGTGCTGCGGCCGGCGCGGCCCGAGCCGGCGGTGGCGGGCCCCGACGAGCTCGCGCGGGCGCGGGTGCTCATCGAGCAGTGCGACAACACGGTGGCGAACGCCGCACTGACCGGCGACAAGCGCCTGCTCTTCAACGAGGCCGGCACCGCCTTCGTCATGTACCAGATCGCCGGCCGCAGCTGGATCGCCCTCGGCGATCCGGTGGGCGCGCGCGCGGGCGCCGAGGAACTGGTGTGGCGGCTGCGCGAGATGTCCGACCATCACGGCTGCGACACGGTCTTCTATCAGGTGTGCGCCGAGCGTCTCGCGCTTTACGTCGACCTAGGCCTCGCCGCGCTCAAGATCGGCGAAGAGGCGCGCGTGCCGCTCGAGAAGTTCTCGCTCGAGGGAGCCGCGCGCGCGGATCTGCGCCAGGCCCACCGCCGCGCGCAGCGTGACGGAGCCAGCTTCGAAGTCGTTCCCCCCGACGGCGTCGCACCGCTCCTGCCCGAGCTCAGGCGCATCTCCGACGCCTGGCTCCAGGCCAAGTCGACGGGCGAGAAGCGCTTCTCGGTGGGGGCGTTCTCGCCGCAGTACCTGGAGCAGTTTCCGCTCGCGCTGGTGCGCGCCGAAGGAGCGCCGGTGGCCTTCGCCAATCTCTGGACGACGGCAACCAAGGCGGAGCTTTCCGTCGATCTCATGCGCTTCGGCCCCGAGGCTCCGCGCGGTGCGATGGATTACCTCTTCATCGAGCTCATGCTGTGGGGACAGCGCGCCGGATTCCGCCACTTCAATCTCGGCATGGCGCCGCTCTCGGGCCTGGAAGCGCATCCGCTGGCGCCCGCCTGGCACCGCGTCGGAAATTTCATCTTCCGTCACGGCGAGCACTTCTATAACTTCGAGGGACTGCGCCGCTACAAGGCGAAGTTCGATCCGACGTGGGAGCCGCGCTATCTGGTCGCGCGCGGCGGCATCGCGCTGCCACGGGTGCTGATCGACGTCTCGACGCTGATCGCCGGAGGAGTGAAGGAGCTGTTCGCGCGATGAGCCGCACTCTGTACGCCCTGATCCTGACGCTGCTCGCAGCCGCCGCGCCGCCGGCGCCGGGCGCCGCGCCCGCGGCAGCTGCCGCCAATACCCACAAACCCGCCGCCGTCTCCGATGGGGCGGATGCGCACATCGCGGCCGGGCGCTTCGGCACCGTGAGCGTCTACATTCCCAAGGGGATGCCGAAGAGCGCGGCGATCTTTCTCTCCGGCGATGGCGGCTGGGAGCTCGGGGTCATCAACATGGCGAAGGCGCTGCGCGATGCGGGCGCGGTGGTGATCGGCGCCGACATCCGCCGCTACCTCGCGAAGCTCGGGGAGGCGGCGGCGCGGCCGGATGCGCCGTGCCAGATGCTCGCGGCGGACTTCGAGGCCTTGAGTCACCAGCTGCAGAAAAAGCTCGGCCTGCGCGAGTACCACGTACCGGTGCTGGTCGGCTATTCCTCGGGCGCCACGGTCGTGTACGCGGCGCTGGCGCAATCGCCGCCCGGAACCTTCGCCGGCGCCCTGAGTCTCGGGTTCTGCGCCGACCAGGATTTCTCGGGCGCAGCGCTCTGTCCGGGCGCCGGGCTCCACTACACACCCAACAGGCAGCACGAGCTGGTGCTGGCGCCGGCGGCGAACCTGAAGCAGCCGTGGATCGCGTTCCAGGGACAGAAGGATGCGGTGTGCAGCGCGCAGGCGGTCGATGAGTTCGCAGCTTCGGTGGCCAACGCCGAGGTGGTGCGGCTGCCGCTCGTCGGCCACGGCTTCTCGGTCGAGCGCAACTGGATGCCGCAGTTTCGCGCCGCCTACGCGCGGCTCACGGCGCCGGTCGAGGTGGCGGCGGCGCGGCCGCCCGAGATCAGCGATCTGCCGGTGACCGAGGTGCAGGCCGCGGGGAGCTCGACCGAGCTTGCGCTGCTCCTCACCGGCGACGGCGGCTGGGCCGGCCTCGACCAGGAGCTCGCCGCGCGGCTCGCCGCGAGCGGCGTGCCGACCGTCGGACTGAATTCCCTCAAGTACTTCTGGACGCAGCGAACCCCGGAGGAGACCGCGCGCGATGTGGCGCGCCTCATGCGCCACTACCTCGCCGCGTGGGACAAGGAGCGCGTCATCCTGGTCGGTTATTCCTTCGGCGCCGACGTGCTGCCGTTCGTGGTCAATCGCCTGCCGCCGGAGCTGCGCGCACGCGTCGCGAGCGTGAGTCTCCTCGGCATCGATTCCAACGCCTCCTTCGAGGTGAGCGTCGCCGACTGGGTCGGCAGCGGCGACGGCGGTCCGCCCACCCGGCCGGAGGTGGCGGCCCTCGCCCACGTGCCGGTGCTCTGCATCTACGGCGAGGGTGAGTCGGATTCGATCTGTCCTCTCCTGCCGGCCGCGGCGAATCTCGCACGCGAGCAGGTCGGCAAGGGCCACCATTTCAGCGGCGAATACGCCACGCTCGCCGATCGCATCCTCGCCTTCGCGCGCACGGCGCGCCCTGTGACATAACGTGCCGCAGCGGGCGCCGGCAAGCCGGGCGCGGCGTCTGCCGCCCCGAAGGGGTGGCTCGCGGTGCGATCGGTTAACATGGAGTGGCGCGCGCCGGACGCGAAAACAACAGTCCGCGCCGCATGATGAAGGGTATGTCGTCGCACATCGACTCGGCGAGCCGCCTGCATCACGACCAGGACAAGAACCTGGTGGTGACCTGCCCGCATTGCCAGACGGTCGCGCACATCACCCCGAGCGCCGTGCCACGCTTCGAGGATCTGCAGCTCTATCGGCCCAAGCAGGTCGGGGTCGTGTACCTGTGCGATGCCTGCCATGCGCCGATCTTCCTGCGCTTCACCGTGCGCGTGTACGGCGCCGCGCGTATCGAGCTCTCACCGCAGTTCACGGAAGTCGAGCGCGCGCGGGAGAAATTCAGCTTCACCTACATCCCCGAGGAAGTCGAGGCGCTGTTCCGCGAAGCCCTCACCTGCTTCACGCACGACGCCTTCAACGCCTTCGCCTCGATGTGCCGGCGCACGGCGCAGGCGATGTTCGCCGACCTGGGTGAAGCGGGGAAGCTGCGGCTCTTCGACGAGCTCAACGGTCTGCGCGACCTCACCGATATCGCTCCGGATCTCTTCACGCGCATGCGCAACGTGCTGTTCGGCGCCGAGCTCGACGCGCGCGCCACGATGCCGCTGCTCGACGGCTATCAGGCGGGGATCATGCTCGAGGTGATGAAGGACCTGCTGTACGAGGCCTATGTGCGCAAGGGCCGCCTGCAGCAGGCCATCCTGGTGCGCCGCTTCTTCCTCGACGAGACCGGCAGCCACAAAGTCACGCCGCTCTCCGAAGCAGGCTGATCAGCGACACAGCCGGCAAAAACCAGGCTTT
>DASPOP010000121.1:0-7938 GCA_035625955.1 Steroidobacteraceae bacterium
TGGTGCGCGGATCGGCCCGTCGGTGCAGGCCCGGTATGAGCCCCGCCATCGCGATGTAGAGGAACCCGGCCGCCGCGAACGCCAGCGCGTAGGGCAGCGCCTGCAGGGCCTCGCTCAGGCCGTAGTACGCCGCTATCGCCCCGACGATCGAGGCCAGGCCGGTCGCGAGATTCAGCAGCAGTGCGCGCGAGCGTGGAAAACCGGCGTGCACCAGGATGGCGAAATCCCCGACTCTGTGAGGAATCTCGTGGGCCGCGACCGCGAGGGTCGTCACGAGCCCGAGCGGCACGCTGGCGAGAAAGGCGGCGGCGATGAGCACGCCGTCGAGCGCGTTGTGGACGCTGTCTCCGACCAGCACCAGGACGCCCGAGGCATGATCGCGCCGGTGGGCGTGTGCGCCGTGCGGGTGTCCGTGCTCACGGGTCGTCTCCTCTTCGCCGCGGATGTGCCACCACAACACCAGCTTCTCGATGACGAAGAACACTCCGAGTCCTGCGATGAGCGTGAGGCCGATCGCGTGTGAGGCAGAGCCGCCCGCACCCGCCATCGCCTCGGGCAGCAGGGCGAGCAGCGCCGCGCCCAGCAGCGCCCCGGTCGCGAAGCTGACGAAGTGCGGCAGGATCCGCGCGGCCCGCGGCTCGGGAATCCACAGGAACACGACCGCGAGCGCGGCGCTGGCGATGCCGCCAAGCGCAGCGCACAGCATGATCCAGACGAGCAGCGGCATCGGGTCCGTCACCCCAGCCAGATGAGCGCCGCCATGCGACCGCAGCGGCCGTTGCGCCGGAAAGAGAAGAATCGCGTGGGGTCGGCGTAGGTGCACCAGCTGCCTCCCGACACCTCCGTGAGGCCGAGCGCGGCAAGCCGCCGCCGCGCAAGCGCGGCGAGGTCGCACTGCCAGCGGCCGCGCTCGTTCCGGGTGAACGCCCCGGAAGCCGCGCGATCCGCGGCGAGAAAGGCTGCGCGCACCTCGTCTCCGACTTCGAAGTGCCGGGCCGAGATCGCAGGTCCCAGCCACGCGATGAGCTCTCCCGCGGCCACGCCGAGCCGCGCCACCGTGGCTTCGAGCACCCCTGCGGCGAGCCCGCGCCACCCCGCGTGCGCCACCGCTACGGCGGAAGCGTCCCGCGCGGCGAACAGCACCGGCATGCAGTCGGCGACCTGCACCGCGCACACCCTGCCGGGCCGGCGGGTGATGGCGGCATCGGCAGCCGCCCAGCCGACCTCTTCCGGCGCATCGAGCTCCGCCACCTGTGTCCCGTGCACCTGCTGGAGCCAGGCCGGCTCCGCCGGGAGATTCAGCGACTCGCGCACGCGGCGCCGGTTCTCGGCGACCGCAGCCGGACTGTCGCCGACGTGAGCGCCGAGGTTGAGCGTGTCGAAGGGAGGCGCGCTCACGCCGCCGCCGCGCAGCGTGAATGCCGCGCGCACGGCGCGTGGTGCGCGCCACCCGGGCGTCAGCAGCTCAGGAACCGTCATGGCCGCAGCGCCGCTCACGCCGCATCCAGCTCGAGCGCCGCGAGCAGGCTCTGCATGTCAGGCGGCGGCGGTGCCTGCCACTCCATCCTTCGGCCCGTCACCGGGTGCGCGAGCGCGAGGCGCTCGGCGTGCAGCGCCTGGCGGCGGAAGGCGTCGAGGGCGGCGGCCAGCGCCGGCGTGCAGCCCGCCGGGATGCGGCGCCGCCCGCCGTAAAGGGGGTCGCCGACGACGGGGAAGCCGATGTGCGCGAGATGCACCCGGATCTGATGGGTGCGTCCGGATTCGAGCTCGGCGCGCACCAGCGTGTGGGCGCGAAAGCGCCTGAGCACCCGATAGTGGGTGACCGCCGGGCGGCCGTCGCGGCGCACCGCCATCCTGAGCCGCTGGGAGCGGTGCCGGCCAATCGGTTCATCGACCGTGCCGCCTCCGGTCATCACCCCGGTGCACAGCGCGAGGTATTGCCGGGTGATCTCGCGCGCCGCGAGTGCCGCCACCAGCGCCGTGTGCACTTCGGGGGTGCGCGCCACCACCAGCAGCCCCGAGGTGTCCTTGTCGAGACGGTGGACGAGGCCGGCGCGGGGCACCAGGGCGAGCCTGGGATCCAGCCCGAGCAGAGCGTTTTGCAGCGTGTGGCGCGGATTACCGGCCCCGGGGTGCACCACCATGCCTGCGGGCTTGTCGATCACCAGCAGCGCGCGATCCCTGAAGACGACGCTGAGCGGCAGCGCCTCAGGCGCCACCTCATTCAGCCTGACGAGCTGCGCGTGGATGTGTACCCGCTCCCCGCCCAGCACCCGATCCTTGCCCCGGAGCTCGCGCCCCTCGGCGCGCGCCGCGCCGGATTCGATCCAGGACTGGAGCTGTGCGCGCGAGTACTGCGGCAGCGCGCGCGCCAGCGCCTGGTCGAACCTCAGGCCCGCCGCCTCCGCGGGCAGCTCGAGCTCATGCGAACGGAACTCGGCCGGGGGGGCGGCGGTCCGAAGCCCAGCCGGGAGATTCGCTATACTTCCTCGATTCATTCGGCGCGAAGCCAAAGAAAGGCCCCTTCCAGATGCTCTTGTCCGGTCCGGTACGCGGCGGCGCGGTCGCGTTGTGCGTGGTGCTGCTTGCCGTCAGCGGCTGTAAGTCGCACCGCGAAAAGGCGTTGCAGAAGCAGACGCCCGAGCAACTCTTCAAGACCGCGAAGAAGGAGCTCGCCAACAACAACTTCAACGGCGCCATCAAGGCCTATGAGTCGCTCACCGCGCGCTTTCCCTTCACCGACGAGGCGCGCCAGTCGCGCATCGATCTCATCTATGCATATTACCGCGCCGGCGAGAAGGAGTCGGCCACTGACGCCGCCGATGCCTTCATTCGCGAGAACCCGACCCACCCGCGCGTCGACTACGCCTACTACATGAAGGGGATGGTCGACTTCGAGCGTACGCCGAACGCGATCGAGCGGATCTTTCGCGCCGACCTCACGCAACGCCCGCCGACGGAGGCGCGCAAGTCCTTCGCCTCTTTCAAGATCGTGGTCGAGCAATACCCGAAGAGCGAGTACGCCCACGATGCGCTGCAGCGCATGGTCTACCTGCGCGACCGGCTCGCGAGCTATGACGTGCACGTCGCGCGCTACTACCTGAAGCGCGGCGCCTACGTGGCGGCGGCGCAGCGCGCCAGGGGCGTGGTAGATCAGTACAACGGGGCGCCGGCGGTGAAGGAGGCGCTCGCGATCATGATCGAGTGCTACGACAAGCTCGGACTCGAGCCACTCGCAGCGCAGTCGCGCGAGGTGTACGCGGCGAACTTCTCCGCGGACGTGCGCCAGTCCGAGGCCGTCGCCCGGCGCTCGTGGTGGAAGTTCTGGTAGCGGCGCGGCGCCGGGGCGCGCGCCTCAGCGCCGATAACCGCTGGTGATCGGGTAGCGCCAGTCGCGTCCGAAGGCGCGGCGGCTCACCCGCACGCCGGGCGGCGCCTGGCGGCGCTTGTATTCATTGCGCTTGACGAGATCGAGCACCCTGGCGACGGTCGCGCGATCGAAACCGCGCGCCTCGATTTCATCCACCGACAGGTCTTCCTCGATGAAGGCTTCCAGAATCGGATCGAGCACCTCGTAGGGCGGCAGCGAGTCGGAGTCCTTCTGTCCCGGGCGCAGCTCCGCCGAAGGCGGGCGGTCGAGCACGCGCTGCGGAATCACCCGCGAGAGCGAGTTGCGATAGCTCGCCAGGCGGTACACCAGTCCCTTGCTGCAGTCCTTGATGGGCGCGAAACCGCCCGCCATGTCGCCGTAGAGCGTGGCGTAGCCGACCGCCATCTCGCTCTTGTTGCCGGTGGTCAGCAGCATCCGGCCGGTCTTGTTGGAGATACCCATGAGCAGCAGCATGCGGCAGCGGGATTGGATGTTCTCCTCGGTGGCATCCGGCTCGCGGCCGGCGAACTCCGCCCTGAGGGTCGCGAGCGTGCTCTCGAACATCGCCTCGATCGGCAGCACGCTGTAGCGGACCCCCAGGATGCGCGCCTGCTCCGCGGCATCCTGGAGGCTCATCGACGAGGTATAGCGCGAGGGCATCATGACCGCCTGCACGCGCTCGGCTCCGAGCGCGTCCACCGCGATCGCGAGCGTCAGCGCGGAATCCACGCCACCCGAGAGGCCCATGACGACCCCTGGAAAGCCGTGCTTGCCGACATAATCGCGCACGCCGAGCGTGAGCGCGCGGTACACGCTCGCCTCGTCGCTGAGCTCGGGCGCCACCGCTGCGGCGCACGGCACCACCCGGCCGCGCGCGTCGCGCTCGAAGCGCGCTGCAACACTCCCCTCCTCGAAGGGCGGCGCGCGCAGCACCACTTCGCCCCGGGCATTCATGACGAAGGAGTTGCCGTCGAACACCAGCTCATCCTGGCCGCCGACGAGATTCACGTAGGCAAGCGGCAGGCCGACGTCCGTGACCCGTGCCCGGGCGATGTCCTCGCGCTCGCGCTGCTTGTGGATCTCGTAGGGAGAGGCGTTGATCACGGCGAGCAGCTCAGCTCCTGCGGCGCGCGCCAGTTGCGCCGCTTCCCGCTCCCAGATGTCCTCGCATACGAGCAGCCCCACCCGAAAGCCCTTCACCTCCACGACGGTCGGCTGCGCGCCGGCGCGGAAGTAGCGCTTCTCGTCGAAGACCTTGTAATTGGGCAGCTCCTGCTTGCGGTGGATGGCCGCGACCTCGCCGGCGGCGACGAGCGCCGCGGAGTTGTAGATCCCGGCGCGGGTGTACTCCGGAAAGCCCAGAATCACCGCGGCCGCGCCGGCTTCGGCACACACGCGCGCCAGGCCCGCCTCTATCTGGCGGCGGAAGCCGCGATGGAACAGCAGGTCCTCGGGCGGATAGCCGCTCAGGGCGAGCTCGGGCAACAGCACGAGCTCGGCGCCGAGCTCCGCGCGTGCCGCTCGCGCCGCGGCGATCACCCGCGCAGCGTTGCCCTGAACGTCGCCAACGAGAAGGTCGATCTGCGCGAGCGCGATGCTGAGGGTGTCGCTCATGGCACCTTGCCGCCTCAGCGCCGCCTGCCGCCTCCCGGCCGCCGCGCTGCGGGGCGCGCACGCGGGCGCGCGACGGCGCGCGCGGGAGCCTTGCGTCGCGGCGCGGGGGCGCGTGGCTTGGTGCGCGGGCTGCGCGCTGCGCGGTGCGGCCGCGTGGGCACGGGCGCGGCGCGGGTTGCGGGCACGCTGCGTGCCGCCCGGCGGGACTTGAGCAGCTCCGCCATCGTCGAGCCGAGCTCGGCGGGCGATTTCACGGTACGCACACCCGCGGCGTCCAGTGCCGCGTACTTGTGCGCGGCCGTGCCCTGGCCTCCGGCGACGATGGCGCCGGCGTGGCCCATGCGCTTGCCGGGCGGGGCGGTGACGCCGGCGATGTAGGCGACGACCGGCTTGGTCACGTAGCGGCGGATGTAGTGAGCCGCCGCCTCCTCGCCGTTGCCGCCGATCTCCCCCACGAGAATGATGCCCTCGGTGCGCGGATCGCGCTCGAACAGATCGAGCACGTCGATGAAGCTCATCCCCGCCACCGGGTCGCCACCGATGCCGACGCAGCTCGACTGGCCGAGCCCGGCGTGCGTGGTCTGAAAAACCGCCTCGTAGGTCAGCGTGCCGGAGCGCGACACGATGCCGACCGTGCCCTTCTTGTGGATGAACCCCGGCATGATGCCGATCTTGCACTCCTCGGGCGTGATGACCCCGGGACAGTTCGGCCCGATGAGCCGCGTGGCCGAGCCTGCCAGCATCGCCTTCACGCTCACCATATCCTTCACCGGGACGCCTTCGGTGATGCACACCACCAGCTCGACGCCCGCGTCCACCGACTCCAGGATCGAGTCGGCCGCGCCCGAGGCGGGCACGTAGATCACGCTGGCGGTGGCGCCGGTCTCGCGCACCGCATCGCGCACGGTATCGAACACCGGGAGTCCCAGGTGCTTCTGGCCGCCGCGTCCCGGTGTCACCCCGCCGACGAGCTTGGTGCCGTAAGCCAGCGCCTGCTCCGAATGGAACGTGCCCTGCCTGCCGGTGAATCCCTGGCAGATGACCCGCGTGTGGCGGTTGACCAGGATGCTCATGCCTTGCCCTTCGCCGCCAGCGCGACCACCTTGCGGGCCGCGTCGGTGAGATTCTCGGCCGGCGTGATCGCGAGTCCGCTCTTCGCCAGCATGCCGCGCGCGGCTTCCGCGTTGGTGCCTTCGAGCCGCGCGACGACCGGCACGCCGACACTGACCTTCCTCACCGCCTTGATCACGCCCTCGGCGATCAGGTCGCAGCGCACGATGCCGCCGAAGATGTTGACCAGCACCGCCCGCACCCGCGGGTTGGAGAGAATCAGCTCGAACGCGGCGGTGACCCGCTCGGCGGTGGCGCCGCCGCCCACGTCGAGGAAATTCGCCGGGGCGCCGCCGTGGAGCTTGATCAGATCCATGGTCGCCATCGCGAGCCCTGCGCCGTTCACCATGCAGGCGATGTCGCCGTCGAGGGAGACATAGTTGAGATCGTGCTCGCTGGCGCGGCGCTCCATCGGATCTTCCTGGCTCACGTCCCGCAGCCGCGCGAGCTCCGGGTGGCGGAACAACGCGTTCGCATCGATGTCGATCTTGGCATCGAGCGCCAGCAGCGCTCCCTGCCGCGTCACGATCAGCGGGTTGATCTCGACCAGGCTCAGGTCGTTGTCGACGTAGAGGCGATAAAGCGCCGCGGCGAGCGCCTGGAACGGCCCGATGAGCGTGGGCTCGAGCCCCAGCCCGTAGGCGAGCTCGCGCACCTGATAGCCCTGCAGGCCCGCCGCCGGATGCACGTTGACGCTCAGGATCTTCTCGGGGGTCGCGCCCGCGACCTCCTCGATCTCCATGCCGCCGGCGGCGGAGGCGATCAGTGCCACGCGGCCGCGCTCGCGATTCAGGGTCATGGACAGATAGAGCTCGCGCGCGATCTCGGATCCGGCCTCGACGTAGACGCGATCGACCGGCAGCCCCTCGGGGCCGGTCTGCTTGGTGACGAGACGCTTGCCCAGCATCCCGGCGGCGGCGGCGCGCACCGCTTGCCCGTCGCGCGCGAGCTTCACGCCGCCCGCCTTGCCGCGGCCGCCCGCGTGCACCTGCGCCTTCACCACCCAGACGCCGCCGCCCAGCTCACCCGCCGCCGCAACCGCTTCGTCGGGGCTCGCCGCGACCTTGCCGGCCGGCACCGGGATACCGCTCGCGCGGAAGATGTCCTTCGCCTGGTATTCGTGCAGGTTCATCGCACCGCCCGTCGGGGTAAAGCGTGCATTCTCGCGAAATTGTGCGGCAGTCGCCAGCCATGCGATGCGGGTCGCGACCGGCGAGGAAGCGAAGATGCTACAGTCGCCCGCAGCTGCAAACGGCTCGCGAACGATTCCTCGCACGCAAAATGCCGGCCAGTATCGCCGCCCCCACCATGACGCCCAGCGACCTCGTCTGGCGCGTCATCGGACTGCTCAACCTCTATCGGCTGCTGGTGCCGCTGCTGCTGCTCATCGTACAGACGCTCGCCGGCCCCGCGCTCATCCTGGTGCCGACGCACCCGCGGCTGTTCGTCGGCGCCTGCATCGCCTACTTCACCGCGGCACTGCTGCTCATTATCGCGCGGCGGCTCGAGTGGTCGAGCCTGCGCATCGTCGCCTTGGTCAACGCGAGCGTCGATGCCCTGGCGATCGCACTCATTTTGTACGCGGCCGGCGGCGTCGCCAGCGGGCTCGGGATCCTGCTGGTACTGCCGGTGTTCGCGCTCGCCCTGCTGGCCGACCGCCGGGACGCTTTTCTGATCGCAGCCGTTGCCGCGCTCGCGGTGCTGGCGCAGCAGATGTTCTCGGGAGTCACGGACGCGACGCCGGCGACGGACTACGTGACCGCGGGACTCATCGGCGCGGTGCTGTTCGCCACCTCGCTCGCCACCTGGCCGGTCGCCGTGCGGCTGCGCGAGACCGACGCGCT
>DASPOP010000122.1:0-8093 GCA_035625955.1 Steroidobacteraceae bacterium
GCAGCCGGCCGTAGACGGTTTCGGTGACCGCGGCGCCCGGCATGAGGCCGTGCCCGGTGCCCGACACGGTCGCCGAGCCCTGCGTGCCGTCGCCCCACACGGTGGTGTGCGCCGGCGTGGTGTAGAGGTTGTACTGCAGGCCCGCCGTGCCCATCGTCATCAACCGCTGGGCCATCGAGCCTGCGGTGCCGGCGTCCAGGGCGACCACGAAAGGTGCGCCCTTGGAGCAGAGCACGGCAAGCGTCGTGCGGGCGGACACCGCGCCATTCCCCGGCTGATAGCTGCCGAAGCCGAGGGGGTTGGCCGAGACCGTGCAGCTGGATTGAACCGTCACCGAGACCATCATGGCGGCGCGCGCCGTCTCGCCTGCCGCCGCGTGCGCGCCCGAAAGCAGCAGCGCCCCGGTGAGCGTGCTCCACATGCACGCCTTGAAATGTCCCGAGCGGTTAAGTGAAACCATTCGCAGTCCTCGGTCCCTGGACGCAGGAGTCCGCCGAACGGCCCGCGGCCGTCAGATCCGTTATCGTCCGGATCGCGCGCTACTTGAGGCTCGGCAGTGGTCCTTTGTCAGGGCCGACGACTGTCAGAGGAGATGTGGGGGACGCGCCGCAATTAAGTTGACTTGCGGCCGGACGGGTGCCGGGACCTCAGGAGCCGAGCTCGTCGCGCGCGATACCCAGCTCCTCGAGTATCGCCACGCGCAGCTCCTGCGCATCGCTGTTGGAGAGCTTGCGCGGATGGGGGAACGGCACGTCGAACGTCGCCTGAACGCGGGCCGGCCTTGATGAGAGCACCAGAATGCGATCGGCCAGGTGGATCGCTTCTTCCACGTCGTGCGTGATCAGCATGACCGTGTGGCGCTCCTGCACCAGGATCCGCAGCAGCTCGTTGCGCATGCGCAGGCTCAGGAGCGCATCGAGCGCCGAGAACGGCTCGTCCATGTACAGAATCTCGGGCTTGACGGCCAGCGCGCGCGCGAGCTCGGTGCGCTTCAGCATTCCGCCCGACAATTCGTGCGGATAGCTGTCCTCGAAGCCCCGCAAGCCGACCAGATCGGCGTAGCGATCGGCGATCTCCACGCTGTCGGCCGACTCATGGCCGTTGAGGCCGAACATCAGGTTCTCGCGCACCGTCAGCCACGGGAACACGGAGCCCTGCTGCGAAATATGGATGCCCTTGGAGCTCGGTTTGGCGCGCGGCACGCCATCGATGATCACCGAGCCGGCGTCCGGGGCGATGAACCCCGCGATCATGTTCAGCAACGTGGACTTGCCGCAGCCGGAGGGGCCGACGATGGCGACGAACTCACCGTCGCGCACGCTGAGGCTGACATTCTCGACGACGGCCAGGGGGCCCTTGTCCGAGGCGAAGGATTTCCTGAGATCCCGGACTTCGATCTTAGTGCGCATAGCGCCACCTGACCCACTTGAATCCCTCCAGCAGCCGCATGATGCCGTCGAGAGATAAGCCGATCAGACCGATGATGATCATCCCGGCGACCACCAGATCGTAGCGATTTCCGGCGTTGCGCGAATCCATGATCATGTATCCCAGCCCGGAGTGCAGCGCGATCATCTCGGCCGCCACCACCACCAGCCAGGCGACTCCGAGCCCAATGCGCATGCCGACGACGATCTGCGGCAGCACCGCGGGGATGACGACCCGCTTGAAGAGCGTGTGGCGCGAGACGCCGAAATTCTCTGCGGCCCGCAGATAGCGCTTCTCTATGGTATGTACGCCCACCGTGGTCTGCACGACCATCGGAAACACCGAGGAGATGAAGATGAGGTAGATCGGTGAGGCGTCGCCGACGCCGAACCAGAGAATCGCGATCGGAATCCAGGCGATGGGCGAGATCGGCCGCAGCATCTGAAAGAGCGGATTGAGCGTCCGGTACGCTGCGCTTACCCAGCCCATCCACAGGCCGAGCGGCACGGCCACGCAGACGGCCAGCCCGAAGCCCAGACCTACCCGCATGAGCGATGCGCCGATGTGCCGCGCCAGGGTGCCGTCCTTGAGCAGCTCCCAGGCGCCCGTGATCACCGCCCAAGGCGTCGGGAAGATGACGCTATGGGTCGCGAGCACCGCTGCCCACCAGAGAGCGATCAGCGCGCTGATCACCGCGAGGGACGGTAAGGCTTGCTTGAGTCTGTGCATCGTCAGGTGGTGCCTGCCGGTTCGTGCAGCTCACTCAGCAGCTCGCGCGTGCGCCAGCGGATCCTCGCCCACGGACTTGCCGGGTAGGGCTCCACGATGATCGTCATCTGGCCGCTCAAGTGCGCCGTACAAAGGAACTGATACTCGGACGCCTGCGCGAACGGCAGCGAGAAGCTCTGACCGGGCATCATCAGCGTCGGGCCGAAGATCTGCGGCACCTCGTCCCGGTTGCGCAGCACGAGAATATCGCGCAGGCCGAGCGTCAGGCGGATGTGGTCCGGCAGGATCTCGACCTTGTCGCCCGACATCCGCCGTGCCCAGGTCCCCTTCGGGATCACGAACACCTCGTTGCGCGAAGCCGAGTGGATCGGCGCAAATCCGCCCCACGTGAGGGCCGCACCGGCGACGGCCGCGATCGTCAGCAGGGCTGTTGAGCGCGCGCGCAACGGTCACTCCTTCAAGAGGATCCTGAGATCGTTCACGTAGTCCCCGGGGCTGTGCCCGTAAGGCATGAGCGCCCGAATCCGGCCGCCGCGGTCGATCAGATACGTGAAAGAAGAGTGGGAGTACGCGTAGCCATCGCGTGTGACCAGCTTCTGTGCGCTGATGCCGTAGTCCTTGCGCACGCCGGCGAGCTGCTCGGCCGTGCCCGTTCCGCCGATGAAGGTGCCATCGAAGTTGTGGAGGAATGCCTCGAGGCGCGCGGGAACATCCCGCTCCGGATCCACGGTCACGTAGAGCACCTGCACGTCCGCTGCGGCCGGGCCGAGCTCGCGGCGCGCCGCGGCGAGTGTCGCCAGCGTGACCGGACAAACCGCCGTGCACGAGGAGTAGCCGAAGGCGAGCAGCACCACCTTGCCGCGATAACGGCTCATCCTGAGCTCGTGGCCGTCCGTACCCTGGAGAGAAAAGTCCGGCGCCTGCCGCGGCGGGTCGAACAGCCCCGCCTTGAAGGCGGGCGCCTCTGCGGCTCCCGCCGCGACTGCGCCGATGAGCGACAGCGCCGTAGCCGCGAGCCGATATGCGTTCATGCTCCTCATGTGGTTCACAGCGGAATCTCGGCTGGATGAGCGCGGTCCGCAAACCGCGCGTCCACATACTTCTCGTAGGGAATGGGATGGTGGATCGTTCCGGCAGCCAGCGAGAGCTGCATCAGCTCCTCGAATTCGGTGCGGATCATTCTCAGATCGCCGTAGGTTACCCGGTCGCTCGGATTACGCATCACGAAGCGGATGATCGCCGGGTCCTGATTGAAGAACCTGGGTCCCGCAGCGATCCCAACCGCCTTCTCGCGGTTCTCCGGCTGACGATCGAGCCACACGCCCGCGCCCAGGATCTGGTTCACCAGGTCCTGGACCATCGCCGGGTTCTCACTGATGAGCTCCTCGCGGACGGTGAGGACGCAACAGATGTACTTCGGCCATTCATCGCGTGTCATGCGCAGGGGCCTTGCATAGCCGGCACTTTGCGCGGCGGCGCCGAAAGGCTCGCCGGTACAGTAGGCATCCACCGCCTTCGCGTAGAGGGCCGCCGGCATGTCCGGCGGCGCCATCTCGACGATCTCGACCTCCTCGATACGCATGCTCTCCTGCGCGAGCATGCGGCGCAGGAACAGGAAATCGACGGCGAAACGGCTGGGGACGGCGATGCGCTTGCCCGCGAGCTGCCGGAAGTGCTGGTAAGGCGAATCGGTGCGCACCATGATCACCGCGCCCGAGCGGTGACCGAGCGATACGATCTTGATGGGAATGCCCTTGTCCGCCAGATCCATGACGAGCGGCGCCAGCATGTAGCCCGCCTGAATCCGGCCGGCCATGAGCGATTCCTTGATCTCCGGCCAGCCGTTGTACTTGCTGTACTCGTACTCGAACCGCGGCGCGCCTGTCGGCAGCGACTGGTTGAGGACGCCCCGGCCGACGCAGGCAACGGGCAGAGTGAGATTGCAGGTAACGGGAAGGCCGCCGACGACCAATGAATTGGGGTTTCTCCGGCCGCAACCGGCCGCCGCCAGCGGCAGCGCCAGGGCGGCGAGGCTCTGCAAGGCGCGCCTGCGCGAGATGAGATTCCCGCCCACCGGGCCCGTTTGCCGCTCGCCGTCTTGCCCCATCCCCTCGCCACGCTCTCAAGGAAGTCCCGACCGGCCATGGTAGCGTATCGCCCCGCCCGTGGGCTCGCCCCACGCCCGAGGACCAGACACCCCATGAAAGCCTTGCCCCTCGCTGTCGTGTCGACACTGCTGCCGCTGGCCGCCGTTGCGGCTGCCGACGAGGGCGGGCCTAAGCTCTTCGGCTTCACCGCGCAGGACGGCGTGGCGCAGCGCTCGGTCGAACAGCGCTTCGATGCGGAGCTGAAGCCCGCGGAGCTGCGCGAGTGGCTGAAGAATCTCGCCGCCGCGCCCAATCACGTGGGCTCGCCCCACGACAAGGCCAACGCCGAGTTCGTGCGCGATCTCTTCCGGCAGTGGGGCTGGCAGGCGCAGATCGAGGTGTTCGAGGTGCTCTATCCGACGCTCAAGGAGCATAGCCTGGAGCTCGTCGCGCCGACGCATTTCACCGCGAGCCTGACCGAGCCGCCGGTCGCCGGAGATGCGACCTCGGGTGCCGCCGGCATCATGCCGCCCTACAACGTCTACGGCGCCGACGGCGATGTGACCGGGGAGCTCGTCTATCTCAACTACGGGATGGCGAAGGATTACGAGGAGCTCGCGCGGCGCGGCATCGACGTCAAGGGCAGGATCGTCATCGCCCGTTACGGCTCGGGCTGGCGCGGGCTCAAACCGAAGCTCGCGCAGCAGCACGGCGCGATCGGCTGCATCATCTACTCGGACCCGTACGACGACGGCTACGCGCAGGGCGATGTGTATCCGCAGGGAGGCTGGCGCCCGCCCGCGGGCGTGCAGCGCGGCTCGGTGCTCGATATCACTCAATACAGCGGCGATCCGCTCACCCCCGGCGTGGGAGCGACCAGGGACGCCAAGCGTCTCGCGATCGCCGACGCGAAGACGATTCTCAAGATCCCGGTGCTGCCGATCTCCTACGCCGACGCGCAGCCGCTGCTCGCAGCGCTCGCCGGGCCCGTGGCGCCGACGAAGTGGCGCGGCTCGCTGCCCCTCACGTATCACATGGGGCCCGGGCCGGCGAGGGTGCATCTCGTGATCCGCTCGGACTGGGGCCTGAAGCCTCTCTACGACGTGATCGCGAAGATCCCCGGCCGCGAGAGCCCGCAAGCCTGGGTGGTGCGGGGCAATCACCGCGACGGCTGGGTGTTCGGGGCCTGGGACCCGTTGTCCGGGCAGGTCGCGATGCTGGCGGAGGCGAAAGCGATCGGCGCCCTGGTGAAGAGCGGCTGGCGGCCGAAGCGCACGCTGGTGTACGCAAGCTGGGACGGAGAGGAGCCGGGACTGCTCGGCTCGACCGAATGGGCCGAGACGCACGCGGCGGAATTGAGCCGCAGCGCCGTCCTCTACCTCAACTCCGATACCAACACGCGGGGCTTTCTCGCCGCCAGCGGCAGCCATTCGCTGCAGCATCTCGTGAACCAGGTGGCGCGCGAGGTCAAGGATCCCGAAACGGGTGTCAGCACCCAGGCGCGGCTGCGTGCGCGCATGCTGGCGCGGGGCTACGGGCGCGAGCCCGAGGACGAGGAAGATGCCGAGGCGGTGCGCCGCGAGATGCGTCTCGCGGAGGCGGGCGGCGATCTGCCGATCCGGGCGCTCGGCTCGGGCTCGGACTACACGCCCTTCCTCCAGCACTTAGGGCTGACAACCCTCAGCATCGAATATGAGGGCGAGGACGACCAGGCGGGCGTCTATCACTCGACTTACGATTCCTTCGATCATTACGTGCGCTTCGGCGATCCGACCTTCGCTTACGGAGTCGCCGAGGCCGAGACCGCCGGTCACGTCGTGCTGCGCATGGCGGACGCGGACGTGCTGCCGCTCGAGTTCGGAGGCTTCGCCGATACGATCGGCGCCTACACGGAAGAGCTGCGCCGGATGACGGACGAGAAGCGCAGGAAGGCCGCCGAGCTCGCGCGGCTCCTCGATGAGAACGCCTTCGGACTCGCCGCGGACCCGACCCGGGTCGTCTGGCCGCCGGCGCGCCAGGCGCCCGTGCCGCCGCTCGACTTCGCGCCGCTCGACCAGGTGGTCGCACGCCTCAAGGCGAGCGCGCGCGCCTATGACGAGGCTTACGCGCAGCTGCTCGCCGGCACTCTCAAGGTTGATGCCGCGCGGCGCGCGCGGCTCAATGCGCTGCTGCAGGGCATGGAGCAGAAGCTGACGGACGCGCGCGGGCTGCCCGGCCGCCAGTGGTACCGGCACTTCATCTACGCACCGGGCGTGCTGACCGGCTACGGGGTCAAGACGCTGCCGGGCGTACGCGAGGCGATCGACGCGGAGCGCTGGGACGAGGCCGCCGCGTACATCCCGATCACGGCGGCGGTGCTCATGCAGTACTGCGACGCGCTCGATCAGGCCACGGCGCTGCTTCATTAGGGCAAGAGTCGCCGGCAGCCGGCGCTTTTGCCGGCTGCGCCGCGGGCAGCTAACGCGCGAACAGCTGCCCGAGGTCCTTGAAGGATTTGAACTCGAGCGCGTTGCCCGATGGGTCGAGGATGAAGAGCGTCGACTGCTCGCCGGCTTGGTTAGCGAAGCGGGTGTAGGGCTGGATCACCCATTCCACCTCATGCTGCCTGAGTCGCGCAGCGAGCTCATGCCATTGCGCGCTCTCGAGCACCACGCCGCAGTGGGGGACCGGCACGCCATGCCCGTCCACCGCACTTGAAAGCGAGCTGATCCGCCCCTCGCGTCCGAGGCGCGGATTCAGGTGGCACACCAGCTGATGGCCGTAGAGGTTGAAGTCGACCCAGTCGCGGTCGCTGCGTCCCTCGGCGCAGCCGAGCACGCCCCCGTAGAAGCGGCGCGCTTCGGCGATGTCCCTCACCTGAATGGCGACATGAAATGGCGTGAGCGTCACGGGCCTGGGTCCGCGTGCGGGTTTTCGGGCGATCGTATACGATCGGGCGCATGTCAGCCCACCTCGCCTGCAACTGGTCCGGGGTGTACCCGGCGGCCACCACCCAATTCGATCCGGCGCTCGAGCTCGACCTGCGCTCGACGCAGGCCGTGCAGGCGGCGCTGCTGCGCGACGGGGTGCACGGACTCGTGCTCATGGGCACGGTCGGGGAGGGCAACTCGCTCTCTGCCGCGGAGAAGCGCACGGTGCTGCGCGGCGCGGTCGAGGTGACCGAGGGCCGCGTGCCGATCATCGTCGGGGTGTCGGAATTCACGACCGCCACCGCGGTCAGCTTCGTGCGCGACGCCGAGCGCATCGGCGCCAGCGGCTTCATGGTGCTCCCGGGGATGGTGTACGTGCCGACGGCGGCCGAGCTCGAGCATCACTTTCGCACGGTGGCGGCCGCGACCGGGCTGCCGATCATGCTCTACAACAATCCGCCGTCTTATCGCGTCAACATCGAGCTGCCGACGCTCGCGCGTCTCGCCGACGTGCCCAACATCGTCGCCATCAAGGAATCGGCCGTCGATCCGCGCCGCTTCACCGATCTCTTCAACGCCTTCGGCGCGCGCTTCCTGCTGTTCGCGGGCCTCGACGACGTGGTGTTCGAGGCCGTGACGCTCGGGGCGTGCGGCTGGGTCTCGGGGCTCACCAACGTCTTTCCCGCCGAGTCGCTGGCGCTGTTCGCGGCGCTGCGGGCCGGCGATCTCGAGCGCGCCCGGCGCATCTACCGCTGGTTCATGCCGCTGCTGCACCTCGATGCCGAGCACGACCTGGTGCAGTCGATCAAGCTCGCCGAGCAGCTCCTCGGGCGCGGCTCCGAGCGCGTGCGGCCGCCCCGGCTGCCCTTGATGGGCGAGCGGCGTGCGCAGGTCAGCGCGCTGGTCGAGAAGGCGCTCGCCACCCGCCCGGCATGAGGCG
>DASPOP010000123.1:0-2957 GCA_035625955.1 Steroidobacteraceae bacterium
ACCGGGTGAAAGCCGTCGACGTCCCTGGCCGGATCGACCGCGTCCATGACGCGATCGGCGTTCACGCCCTTCGGCAGCGGCAGCTGGATGAGGATGCCGTCGACGCGCTCGTCGTGATTGAGCGCGTGCACCAGCGCGAGAATCTCGGCTTCCGGGGTGGCGGCCGGGAGGTCGTGGGCGAAGGAGACGATGCCGGCCTCGACCGAGGACTTGCGCTTGTTGCGCACGTAGACGCTCGAGGCCGGGTCCTCGCCCACCTGCACCACCGCGAGCCCGGGCGCGCGCCCGTGCCGTGCCGCGAACTCGGCCGCGCGCTGCGCCACCGTGGCGCGCACCCGCGCGGCCACCGCCTTGCCGTCGAGGAGGATCGCGCCGCCCGCGGCGCGTGGCAGCTCCGCTGCGGGCGCAGCCGGAGCGCTGCCGGGATGCGTCGCTGCAGCGCCCATCAGTAGCGGTAGTGGTCGGGCTTGTACGGCCCGGCCCGCTCCACGCCGATGTAGCGCGCCTGCGCGTCGCTGAGCTGCGAGAGCTCGACGTTGAGCTTCTTCAGCTGCAGCCGCGCCACCTTCTCATCCAGCAGCTTCGGCAGCACGTACACGCCCACCGGGTATTTGGCGGTATTGGTGAACAGCTCGACCTGCGCGATCACCTGATTGGCGAAGCTCGAGCTCATCACGTAGCTCGGGTGGCCAGTGCCGCACCCCAGGTTCACCAGCCGCCCTTCCGCCAGCAGGATCAGCCGCCGGCCGTCGGGCAGGATCACGTGATCGACCTGCGGCTTGATGTTCTCCCACTGGTACTGCTTCAGGCTCGCCACGTCGATCTCGCTGTCGAAGTGGCCTATGTTGCAGACGATCGAGTTGTGCTTCATGCGCTTCATGTGATCGTGCGTGATCACGTGGAAGTTGCCGGTGGCGGTGACGAAGATGTCGGCCTGATCGGCCGCGTAATCCATGGTCACGACGCGGTAGCCCTCCATGGCCGCCTGCAGCGCGCAGATCGGATCGATCTCGGTCACCCACACCTGCGCCGACAGCGCGCGCAGCGCCTGCGCGCAGCCCTTGCCGACGTCGCCGTAGCCGCACACCACGGCGACCTTGCCGGCGATCATCACGTCGGTGGCGCGCTTGATGGCGTCCACCAGCGACTCGCGGCAGCCGTACAGGTTGTCGAACTTGCTCTTGGTGACCGAGTCGTTGACGTTGATGGCCGGGAAGGCGAGCTTGCCCTCCTTCGCCATCTGATAGAGGCGCTTGACGCCGGTGGTGGTCTCCTCGGTCACGCCCTGCACGTGGCCGATGCGGCTCGAGTACCACTTCGGATCCGACTTCAGGTGCGCGCGGATCGAGGCGAACAGCGCGCGCTCCTCGTCGCTCGCGGGCTTGGCAATCACGCCCGGGTCACTCTCAGCGCGCACCCCGAGATGCAGCAGCAGCGTGGCGTCGCCGCCGTCGTCGAGAATCATGTTGGCGTGCGCGCCGCCGGGCCACTCGAAGATGCGGTGGGTGTACTCCCAGTAATCGTCCAGCGACTCGCCCTTCCAGGCGAACACCGCGGTGCCGCGCGCGGCGATGGCCGCCGCCGCGTGATCCTGGGTGGAGAAGATGTTGCACGAAGCCCAGCGCACCTCGGCGCCGAGCGCCTGCAGCGTCTCGATCAGCACCGCCGTCTGGATCGTCATGTGGAGCGAGCCGGCGATGCGCGCGCCGCGCAGCGGCTGCGTGGGCGCGAACTCCTCGCGGATCGCCATGAGGCCCGGCATCTCGGTCTCGGCGATCGCGATCTCCTTGCGGCCCCAGTCGGCGAGCTTCAGGTCGGCGACGCGATGGTCGGACTTGTGGGCGGTGGGTTTCAGTGTGGCGTTCATACTCGGTACTCCGTAGTCAGAGCGAGCGCCGTGTTGAATGACCGCGGCCGCTGAGCCTGGCAAGGCGCGGTGGACTCCACCGGCCCGTCGCAACGCTCCTCAGCGTGCCGTGTGCGCCGCAGTGCTGCGGCTTCAATACTGCTCAGGCCGCGCGTACTCCCTTGGCCTCCTCGGCCAGCGTCGCCGCGCGGTCGGTGCGCTCCCAGGTGAACTCCGGCTCACTGCGGCCGAAGTGCCCGTAGGCCGCGGTCTTCTGGTAGATCGGGCGCACCAGGTCGAGCATCTCGCGCAGGCCGTAGGGCGTGAGATCGAAGTGCTTGCGCACCAGCTGCGTCAGATGCTCGCCCGACAGGCGTGAGGTGCCGAAGGTCTCCACCATGATCGAGGTCGGCTCGGCCACGCCGATGGCGTACGACACCTGCACCTCGCAGCGCTCGGCGAGTCCGGCGGCGACCAGGTTCTTGGCGACGTAGCGCGCCGCGTAGGCGGCGGAGCGGTCGACCTTGGAGGGATCCTTGCCGGAGAAGGCGCCGCCGCCGTGACGGGCATAGCCGCCATAGGTGTCGACGATGATCTTGCGGCCGGTGAGCCCGCAGTCGCCGACCGGGCCGCCGATCACGAAGCGCCCGGTGGGGTTGATGTGAAAGCGCGTGCGCTTATCGAGCCATTTCGCCGGCAGCACCGGCTTCAGGATCTCCTCCATCACCGCCTCGCGCAGCACCCTGGTCGAGACCTCGGGGCTGTGCTGCGTCGACAGCACCACCGCCTCGATCCCCACCGGCTCCTGATCCTCGTAGCGCAGCGTCACCTGGCTCTTGGCATCCGGGCGCAGCCACGCGAGCTTGCCGGCCTTGCGCACCTGCGCCTGGCGTTTCACCAGGCGGTGGGCCAGCGTGATCGGCGCCGGCATCAGCACGTCGGTCTCGTTGGTGGCGTAGCCGAACATCAGGCCCTGGTCGCCGGCGCCCTGCTTGCGCTCATCCTTGCGGTCGACTCCCTGGGCGATGTCGGGTGACTGCTTGCCGATGATGTTGATCACACCGCAGCTCGCGCCATCGAAGCCCATCTCGGAGGAGTTGTAGCCGATGTC
>DASPOP010000124.1:0-10736 GCA_035625955.1 Steroidobacteraceae bacterium
GTAACTCCGATCAGGACCTTCTGCTCCTGGGCGGCGAAGCCCTTGACCACCTCGACGAGGTTCGGGATGAGATCGGCCCGGCGCTGGTACTGGTTGACGACCTCCGACCAGGAGGCCTTCACGCTCTCATCCTGTTGCTGCAGGGAGTTATACCCGCAGCCCGACAGCGTCAGCACCGCGGCGCTGAGCAACGCGACCATCCACGCACGCATTGAAGTTCTCCTCGACAGACGAGTCCGGCCCATCCGGGGGTGCGGATTGTCACATGGGGGCCGAAGCCGCGTCGATCAAGGGTAAAAAAAACCCCAGGTTTTGAGGCCTGGGGTCTGGAAGGGCGGACCTTCGATGAAGGGAAGGAAGTCCGCCAGGGGATTCAGTGCAATCGAGCCCAGTGCAGGATACGGATCTCGTCCGTGTCCAGATCGAAACTCTGTGCCAGGAGCGAGCGCAGTTCCCGGTTGGCGCGCCCCTGCGTCAACGGCTCCCGAAGCTCTACCACGCCGCTCCACTCGTTGCCGGGGGCGCTGCGCGCCTTGCCGGTGCCGGTTACGAAGTGCGTGTAGTACTTAGTAGCCACGGTTGAAAGGTTAGTAGCGTCCCCCGCCTGCCGTCCGTGAGATGTTCCACAGAACCCCGGAGTTCTGTAAAAAGGGCTGCGACATAATTCACAGGATTTTCCGGCAATGGGACGCGCACCCCCACCGCACGCAGCAGGGTCCAAGTACATCACCCCGCAGGGGGCGCAGCGGCTGCGGGCGGAGCTCGATGAGTTGTGGCGTGAGGAGCGGCCGCGGGTCACGCAGGCCGTGGCCGCCGCCGCTGCGCAGGGCGACCGCTCCGAGAACGCCGAATACACCTATGGCAAGCGCCGGCTGCGGGAGATTGACCGGCGCGTGCGCTTCCTGCGCCGCCGGCTCGACGGCATGGTGGTGGTCGATCAGCCGCCGGCGGACGCATCGAGGGTGTTTTTCGGCGCCTGGGTGCTGCTCGAGGCCGCGGACGGCGGGCAGTCGCGCTACCGGATCGTGGGCCCCGACGAATTCGACATGGCGCCGGGCTACATCAGCATGGACTCGCCCTTAGGGAAGGCGCTGCTGCGCAAGCGCCTCGACGAGGAGGTGGTCGTCGAGACCCCCGGGGGCGCACGCGCCTACGTGATCGTGTCGATACAGTACTGATTGGCCAAAATCGCAGGAAGCGATTTTGGCGCGGACATCACTCCGTTGGCCGCCGGCAAAAAGCGGGGCTCGATACGCCCTGCTCCGATCACCTCAGAAGCCGAGCACTCCGTGGCAAAGTTGGCGCAGGGGTCTTTTGCCGGCTGCGCCCGCGGTTACCACAGCACGCGGACGTTCTTGAACTGCCAGGGGTCGCTCTTGTCGACGTCCTCGGGGAAGAGCCGTTCGCGCTCGTGCAGCGGCGTCCAGTCGGTGTATTCCCCCGATACCGGGCCCAGGTACGGCATACAGACCTCGAGATTGCGGCGGAAGTCCATTTCATCGGGCTCCACCAGCCCCTGGTTCGGGTTCTCCATCGCCCAGACGACCCCCGAGAGCACCGCCACGGTGACCTGAAGACTCGTCGCATTGTTGTAGGGCACGAGCTGCCGTGCCTCGCCGATCGAGAGCTGCGAGCCATACCAATAGGCGTTGCGGCGGTGCCCGGCGAGCAGCACGCCGAGCTCGTCGATCCCGGCGGTGATGTCGTCCATGAGAATCCGCTGCCGCTCCTGCTGCACGTAGTTGCGGCCGGCGAGCTCGTGCACCGACATGACCGCCGAGTCGCACGGGTGATAGGCGTAGTGCACCGTCGGGCGGTACACCACCTGGGCTCCGTCGCGCACCGTGTAGTAGTCGGCGATCGAGATCGATTCGCCGTGCGTGATGCAAAAGCCGTGGTAGTGGCCGGCGCGCGGCGTCCAGGTGCGCACGCGCGTGGCGGCCCCCGGCTGCATGAGATAGATCGCGGCGAGGCAGCCGAAGTCATGGCGCTTGCCGTCGCGTGGAAAGTTGCGCTCGTGCGTCCCCCAGCCCATCTCGCTCGGCTGCGAGCCCTCGCTCACGAAGCCGTCGATCGACCAGGTGTTGACGAACTCTCCCGGCAGCTTCGGCTTAGCCGAGACCTGGGTGTCGCGCTCGGCGATGTGGATCACCTTGACGCCGAGCCGGCGTGCGAGCTCGCCCCACTCCGCGCGCGTCTTCGGGTTGCCCGCCTCCGTCTGCGTGTCCTGGGCGATGTTGAGCAGCGCCTGCTTCACGAAATGCGATACCAGACCCGGGTTGGCGCCGTGGGTGAGTACCGCCGTCGGTGCGCGCTCGTTGCCCTGGCGCAGCGCCAGCGCCTCCTCGCGCAGCGCATAGTTGGTGCGGCGTGCTACCGGCACCGTCGGGTCGGTATAGCCGCCCGGCCAGGGCTCGATGCAGGTATCGATGTACATCGCGCCCTTCTCCCAGCACAGCTTGACGAGGGCGACGCTCGAGACCTCGACCGACACGTTGACGAGGAAATCTCCGCGGCCGAGCAGCGGATTCAGCACGCGGCGGTAGTTCTCGCGCGTCAGGCGCTCCTTGATGAACCTGATGCCGTATTTGGCGGCCTCCTCGTTACCCTTGTCCTCGGCGGTCACGATGGTGATCCGCTCGGGCGCAATGCCGATGTGCCGCAGGATGAGCGGCAGCACGCCCTGGCCGATGCTGCCGAAGCCGATGAACAGGATCCTTCCGGGAAATTCGAGGTGAAGCTTGTGCTCGTTGCTCATGATGCCTGACGCTTGATGAGAGTGAACGGCGCACTCGCGCCGCCAGTGCGGAGCGTATCAATCGGTTCGCGCCGGCTCAATTCGCGCTGCTGCGCAGCGCTCACTTCCAGTGAGGCGGATAGCTGCGCTCGTACCCCGGCAGCGCCGCGATGCGCGCCATCCAGCGGCCGAGCGCCGGGTAGTTGACTTCCACCGGCATGAAGCGCGAAGACAGCTCGCGGGCCTCCGGCCGTTCGAGCGCGCGTTTCAGCAGCTGAATGCCCGGAAAGATCACCATATCGACGGCGGAGCAGCTGTCGCCCACCACCCAGTCGCCCTTCGACAGACGTCCTTCGATGGTGCGCGCCTCGCTCGCAGCGGCGTGCATCGCGCTCGTGATCTCATCGCCCGCGAGGTCCGCCTCACCGGAGAAAATGCCGCGGCAGATGGTATTGAGGTGCGGCTCGATGTAGGCCTGGTATTCGCAGATGACCCGCATGATGACGCCGGCTTCCTCGGGCGTGCGGCCGAAGATCGGCGGCTGCGGGTACTTCTGGTCGAGGTAATAGAGAATCGCGAGCGACTCGAAGCACACATAGTCGCCGTCCCTGAGCACCGGCAGCCGGCCGCGCGGGTTCATGGCGAGCATCTGCGGCGATTTGTGCTCCTGCTTGGAGAACTGCAGCAGATGGCTCGTGTAGGGCAGGCGCTTGTACTCGAGCGCGAGCAGCACCCGCCACGAGTAGGGACTACCGCTGCCCCAATAGACGTCGATTGCCATCGGTGCTCCCGGCGCAGGTGCTGCCGGGATTGTAACGACAACGGCGCGGCGCCGAAAATGCGCGGCAGCGGTCGTAGCGGAGGATTCGCATGTATACCACGCTGATCGGGGTCGCTGAGCTCGCCCCGCGCCTCGAGGACGCCGACTGGGTGAGCATCGACTGTCGCTTCGAGCTGACCCGCCCCGATTCGGGTGAGCAGGCGTGGGCCGCCGGCCACATCCCCGGCGCGCTCTACGCCCATCTCGATCGCGATCTCGCCGGGCCGCGGACCGCAGGCAGCGGCCGTCACCCCCTTCCGGACCCCGCCGCGCTCGCCGGCACCTTCAGCCGCTTCGGGATCGACGGCGCGGTGCAGGTGGTCGCCTACGACCAGGGCCCCGGCGCCTATGCCGCACGACTCTGGTGGCTGCTGCGCTGGCTCGGGCACAGTCGCGCGGCCGTGCTCGACGGCGGCTTCGCGGCCTGGGAGCGCGCGCGGCTTCCGCTCAGCACCGCGCCCGCGGCACGGCCACCGCGCCGCTTCGAGGCGCGGCCGAACCCCGGGTGGGTGGTCACGACGGAGGCGGTCGCCGCGGCGCTCGCCTCGGGCGCTCTTGCGCGAGCGGAGCCGCTGCTGATCGACGCGCGCGGCGCCGACCGCTTCGCGGGCGAGAACGAGACCATCGATCCGGTCGCGGGCCACATTCCCGGCGCACACAACCATCCCTACACCGGCAACCTCGACGCGCTCGGGCAGTTCCGCACGCCCGATGAGCTGCGCCGCGCCTGGAGCGCGAGCCTGCGTGGGCGGCCGCCTGCGGCCGTGGTCGCGATGTGCGGCTCCGGGGTCACCGCCTGCCACAACCTGCTCGCGCTCGAAGTCGCGGGGCTTCGCGGTGCGAAGCTCTACCCGGGCTCGTGGAGCGAATGGATCCGCGACCCGGCGCACGCGGTGGCGCTTGGTGCCGACACTGTGTGACGCGGCACTCTCACTGGCCACACAATTTTGATATAACGCGCCCCGTGGCCGCCGATCCCAAGATCGCCCTCAACGGCAACCGCAAGTTCAATCCCGCGCAGCCCTGGCGGATCGAGGACTCCCTCGATCTCTACAACGTGGCCGCCTGGGGCAAGGGCTACTTCTCGATCAACGACGCCGGCCACGTCGTGGTGCGGCCCGATACCACGCAGGAGCGCGAGATCGACCTGCTCGAGGTCGTCGAGGGATTGCAGGCGCGCGACCTCTCCACCCCGGTGGTCGTGCGCTTCTCCGACATCCTGGCGCATCGCCTGAAGCGCCTGCACGACGCCTTCGCCTCGGCGATCACCGAGAACGATTACAAGAACCGCTACGCCGCGGTGTTCCCGATCAAGGTGAACCAGCAGCGCCTCGTGGTAGAGGAGGTCTACCGTTACGGGCGCGAGTACGGCTTCGGGCTCGAGGTCGGCTCGAAGCCCGAGCTGCTCGCCGTCATGGCCATGACCGAGAACGCCCCCGAGCGGCTGATCGTCTGCAACGGCTTCAAGGACGACAGCTACATCGAGGCGGTGACCCTCGCCACCAAGCTCGGCCGCACCATCATCCCGGTGGTAGAGAACTTCGAGGAGCTCGGGCTGATCCTCAAGCACGCCGCCGCCTACCGGGTGCGACCGCGCATCGGTGTGCGCGTCAAGCTCTCCAGCGAGGGGTCGGGGCGCTGGAGCACCAGCAGCGGCGACAAGTCCAAGTTCGGCCTGTTCATCACCGAGATCCTCGAGCTGTTCAACGTGCTCAAGTCGCACGACATGCTCGATTGCCTGCAGCTGGTGCACTGTCACCCCGGCAGCCAGCTGCAGGACATCCGCCGCATCAAGGAAGCCATCAACGAGCTCGCACACGTGTACGCGGAGCTCAAGCTCATGGGCGCAGGGCTGCAGTACATCGACGTCGGCGGCGGCCTGGGCGTCGACTACGACGGCAGCGGCACCAACTTCGCCTCGTCGATGAACTACACGCTGAACGAGTACGCGAGCGACGTCGTCTACCGCGTCGCGAGCGTCTGCAACGCCCGCGACATCCCGCACCCCATGATCGTCAGCGAATCGGGTCGCGCCACCGCCGCTTACCACAGCGTGCTCATCTTCGATGCGCTTGGCTCGTCCGCGCTCGACAAGTTCCGGGTCACCGGCTACGAGGCCGAGGACTACTCGGGCGACGAGGAGCTGCCGCAGCCGGTGCAGGACCTGTTCGAGGCCTTCCGCGCAGTGAGCGAGCGGCGGCTGGTCGAGTGCTACCACGATGCGCTGACGGCACGCGAGCAGGTGCTGCAGATGTTCAATCTGGGGTTGCTGTCGCTCGAGTTCCGCGGGCTCGCCGAGCGGCTCTACTGGGCGACCTGCGCCAAGATCCGCGACCAGTGCCGCAAGCTCGAGCGGCTGCCGGAAGAGCTGGACGATCTCGAGGCGATCCTCTCGGACACCTACTTCTGCAACTTCTCGGTATTCCAGTCGCTGCCCGACAGCTGGGCGATCGACCAGCTGTTCCCGATCCTGCCGATCCATCGCCTCGACGAGCGCCCGACGCGCACCGCGGTGCTCGCCGACATCACCTGCGACTCGGACGGCAAGATCGACCACTTCGTCTCGATGCGCGACGTGAAGCGCACGCTCGAGCTGCACGAGCTGAAGAGCGGCGAGAAGTACTACCTGGCGGCCTTCCTGGTGGGCGCCTACCAGGAGACCCTCGGCGACCTGCACAACCTGTTCGGCGACACCCACGTGGTGCACGTGCGGCTGCACGACGAAGGCGGCTGGTGGATCGAGGAGATCGTCAAGGGCGACACCGCCAACAAGGTGCTCGAGTACATGGAGTACGACGTCGCCGAGCTCTACCCGGCCCTGGCGCGCGACTGCGAGCGCGCCATCCGCGACGGGCGCATGACCATCGCCGAGAGCCAGGCGCTCAAGCGCTTCTACGAGAGCGAGCTCGACGGCTACGCCTATCTCGAGCCCGCAGGGACCTGAGAGCAGCGAGCAAGAACGAGGCTTCTTGCCGGCGATCGACGCAGTAATGTCCGCCGAAATCGCTTCCGGCGATTTCGGCCAATCAAAACAATGCGAGCGCGGCGAGCACCAGGAACACGACGGCGCCGATACGGTGCATCAGCTGAACCGGAATCCTCTCGGCCGCCACCCTGCCGAGCAGCACCGTCGGCACGTCCACGATGAGCATGCCGGTGGCGGTGCCGGCGACCACCGCCACGAGCGCGTGATATCTGGCGGCGAGCGCCAGCGTGGCGATCTGCGTCTTGTCCCCCATCTCGACCAGGAAGAACGTCACGACGGTCGTGCCATAGGCCCCGAAGCGCGCGGGGCGCGCGCCATCTGCCGGCTCCTTGTCGGGAACCAACATCCACACCGCGGTGACGATGAACGATGCCACCAGCAGCCAGCGCAGCACTGGCGGCGCGAGCAGCGAGGCGAGCGCCGTCCCGACCGCGCCCGCGAGCAGGTGGTTGACGAGCACCGCGGTCACGATCCCGGCGATCACCGGCAGCGGCGCGCGGAAGCGGGCCGCCAGCAGCAGCGCCAGCAGCTGTGTCTTGTCGCCGAGCTCGGCCAGCGCGACGACGCCGGTGGATACGAGAAACGCCTCCATCGAAAAGCCTCGGGTTTGCGTCCCGCGGAAGCCGGGAGTAGCATGACACGGGCGTTCGTATCCGTCGTGGATGAGTGCGCCTTGTACGATTGTGTTGACTTCATCTCCCGCCCCGCGCCTCTCATCCGCGCGCGAACGCAGGTGCAGGCCGCCGGCCCAAGCGCTGCGCATTGACTGAAACACTGCCGATCGTGTGCCTTGAAGCCTTGACCTGTTTGACTGTTCACGCGGTACATGCGACCGACGCGTGCGGCTCGCCGCTGTCCGCTTTTTGAGAGAGACTTCCCAGTGACGACGATTTACGTAGGCAATCTGCCCTTCAACGCAACCGAGCAGGACGTGAAGGCCTTGTTCGAGCGCCATGGCAAGGTGGAGTCTGTCAAGCTCATCAACGATCGCGAGACCGGCAAGCCGCGCGGCTTCGGTTTCGTCGACATGCCCCAGACCGAAGCGCAGGCCGCGATCCAGGCCCTCAACGGCTTCCAGATGAACGGCCGTCCGCTGCGCGTCAACGAGGCGCAGGAGCGCCCGCAGCGCCCGCGCCAGGGTGGCGGTCCTTTCCGTCGCTGACGGTCGGTAGCTGCCAGGCCGAACTGAAAAGAACCCCGCTCGCTGCGGGGTTTTTTTATTTGGGGCAAGCTGCGGCAGTTGCGTGGTTGCGCCGCGTGCCGCACGGGATAGCCATGATCCTCACCAACAACAATAAACGTCTGGGCGTCATCGCCGGCGCGCTGCTCGCCGCCGCCTGCGCCACCTACAGCACCCGCCAGGCGACTTCGCAGGCGCTCGATCGCATTCTCGCCGGGGAGCAGCGCGCCGAGGAGAACCGCGCGCGCGACCGTTACCGGCATCCGAAGCAGACGCTGCTGTTCTTCGGCATCCGTCCGGAGATGAGCGTGCTCGAGGTGTGGCCGGAGCCCGGGTGGTACACGGAGGTGCTGGCGCCGCTGCTCGCCGACAAGGGCCACTACTACGCGGGCGTGATCGCGCCGGATCCAAAGAGCCAGTACATCACGCGGCGGCTCGACGACTACAGGCAGAAGCTCGCCGCGCGGCCGGAGTTTTACGGCAAGGTGACGCTGGTGACCTTTCCGCTCGATGGCGCGGACGTGGTTGCGCCGGGGACGCTCGACATGGTCGTCACTTTCCGCAACATCCACAACTGGATGGCGCGCGATGAAGCCAGCCATGCCTTCGCCACCATGTACCGGGCGCTGAAGCCGGGCGGCGTGCTCGGCGTGTCCGAGCACCGCGGCAATTCCGCCGTGCCGCAGGACCCGCACGCCAAGAGCGGCTATGTGAACGAGGAGTACGCGATCAAGCTGATCGAGGCGCAGGGTTTCCGGCTCGAGGCGAGCTCGCAGGTGAACGCCAACCCGAAGGACAGCAAGGATTACGAGCAGGGCGTGTGGACGCTGCCGCCCACCTACCGTCTGGGGGACAAGGATCGCGACAAGTACGCGGCCATCGGCGAGAGCGACCGCTTCACGCTGAAATTCGTCAAGCCGGCGAAGTAGCGCACCGCGCCGGCACCGTGCCGATCACTGCGCCCGCGGCGCTCACAGCACGCCGTCGGGCTCGGCGCGCAACCCCGTGATCTGTGTCACGCGGATGCGGTAAAAAATCGGCGCGCGTTGCTCGCGGCCGGGCCTCGCGACGCTCGCCGGCTGCCACCAGCCCTCGCGTCGCTGCAGCAGCTCGAGCGCGTGCGCGCGTGCGCGCTCGCCGCCGGGAGTCCCGGCGAGCTCCTCGTAGCGTCCCAGCACCACGATGCTCACCCAGCGATCGTGGCTCGAGCGCTCGTCAACCTCGAGGCAGACGCGCGGATTCGAGCGCATCCAGTCGATCTTCTGGCCGGCAGTGGTGAGTCCGTAGACGCTGTCGCCGTCGTAGGCGAAGTGGATCGGAATCACGTACGGCTGGTCGTCGCGTGCGCACGCGAGCCGGCCGAAGTCCAGGCCCGCGAGCGCGGTGCGGCACTCCTCCACGGTCATCTCGTGAATCAGCATCGCTGCTCTCCCGCCCGAGCGCCCCACAATACGCAGTTACCCATAGAGACAGAACATCCCCGGCCGCGGTATCAACAGTTCATGCCGCAGCACCAGGACCCGGCCGAACGAGGCGCGCTGCGCCTCTACTACCGCGGCTGGCGCCCCACCCTCCTGGGGCGATTCACAACCAGGGCATGGGCCTGGGCAGCGGGACTCGGCCTGCTTCCCGACTATCTCGTCACCTTGCTGGTGCCGGGCCGGCAAACACACAGGTTACAGGCTCATATTCTGGCTGCCACTACCTACCAGGGGCAGCGGTATCTCGTGTCGATGCTGGGTGAGGGCTCCAACTGGGTGCAGGACGCCCGTGCGGCCGGCGGTGCGGCCTTCATCAGGCGGGGCCGCAGGCGCGCGGTCGTGCTGAGCGAGATTCGGCCGGACCAGCGGGCGCCGATCCTGAAGGCCTGGTGCCAGATCGCCACCAGTGGTCGCCGGCATCTCCCGGTCGCGCACGATGCCCCGCTCCCGGCGTTCGAGTCGATTGCCGCCGACTACCCGGTGTTCCGCATCGATCCCCAAGGCGCGGGCTGACGCACCGCCGCCGCTACCACATCTCCCGCAACCGCGCCCCTACGTCGACCGTGACCTGCTCGCCGGTGCGCTGCAGGGCGTCACCGCCGGCGCCGAGCGAGCCCTGGAAGGTCACGGCGTCGAGCGTCTTCAGCACCTTCTCGGTCATGAAGCGGCTGCGGCCGCCATAGACATGCGCGTCGCCGTGTCGCGGCTGCTGGGTGAGATAGAACTTGAGCGGCGTGACCAGCGCGAGGTCGTTCTGCGCGCGTGTCAGGGCGACGTAAAGCAGCCGCCGCTCCTCCTCGATGAGCTCAGGCTTGCCGGTGGCGAACTCGGAGGGGAAGCTGCCATCGACCACGTTGAGCACATAGACCGTGTCCCACTCCATGCCCTTGGCCGAGTGGATGGTGGAGAGCACCAGATAATCCTCCTCGAGCACCGGCTGGCCGGCGAGATCGCTGGTGGCGTGCGGCGGATCGAGGGTGAGCTCGGTGATGAAACGTTCGCGCGACGGGTACTGGCCCGAGAGATGCTCGAGCTGATCGAGATCGCCGAGCCGCGTGTGGAAGTGCTCGTAGATGCGCTCGAAGTGCCGCTGGTACCACTCGCGTGCCTGATGCACCTGTCCGGCCCACTGCAGCTCGGGATCCGAGAGCGCCAGCATCAGCTCGATGAGCCGCCGCCAGTCCATCTCGTGCGTCTGCGGCGGCTTGAAGCCCTTGAGCGACCCGAAGGCATGCCCGCCCGCCTCGAGGTGCTCGATCGCGGCGGCGGCGTTGACCGGACCCATCCCCGGCAGCAGCTGCAGCACCCGGAACGCGGCCAGGCTGTTGCGCGGGTTGTCGGCCCAGCGCAGTACCGACAGCAGATCCTTGACGTGCGCCGCCTCGAGGAATCTGAGCCCGCCGTACTTGACGAACGGGATCTTGCGCTTGGCGAGCTCGACCTCGAGCACGTCGCTGTGGCTGGCGCTGCGAAACAGCACCGCCTGGCGCTTCAGCGGCACGTTCGCCTCGCGCCGCCGCAACACCTCGCTG
>DASPOP010000125.1:0-11784 GCA_035625955.1 Steroidobacteraceae bacterium
CGCGCACGCACCAGTCGGTGAGCGCGCTGCGCAGACGGGCGTCGCCCGCCGCGTCCCCGTAGCAGGCGGTCGCGCCCCACTCCTTGACGTAGAGGATGTCGGCGCCCTCGAGCGCCTCCTCCCGCGCGTTGGTCTCGCGCACCGAGCCGCCGGCGCTGGCGGCGGCGCGCTGCGCGCGCTCCATCACCGCGGGCGGCAGCGCGAAGCCCTCGGGGCGCAGCACGATCACCTGCATGCCGCGCAGTGCCGCCATGTGCAGCGCCGCGGCCGGCACCGCCAGCGGCAGCGCGCGCGGGTGCCAGGCCCAGGAGAGCACGAAGCGCCCGCCGCGCGGCACCGCGAGGTCGTCCATCGTCTTCCAGTCGGCGAGCGCCTGGCAGGGATGATTCAGCGCCGACTCGAGGTTGATGAGCGGCTTGTCGGTGAGCTCCGCCATGCTGTTGAAGGTGGTCTCGGCGAGATCGCTGGCCAGGTCGCGTCCCTCGGCGAAGACGCGGATGCCGAGCGCGTCGCAGTAGGAGGCGAGCGCCGGGATCGCCTCGCGCACGTGCTCGGCCGCCGCGCCGTCCATGACCGCACCGCGGCGCGTCTCGAGCACCCAGCTGCCGTGCCCGGGGTTGATGACGAAGGAGTTGCCGCCGAGGCGCGCCATCGCCGCCTGGAAGGAGGCGAGCGTGCGCAGCGATGGGTTGAAGAACAGCAGTCCCAGGATCTTGCCGGCGAGCGCACGCGGCTCGGGCTGCCGCTCGAGGCGCCGGGCGAGCTCGAGCAGCGAGAGGATCTCGTCGCGGCTGAAGTCGCCGAGATCGACGAAGCGCTTCATGTCTCGAGGTCCTTGAGCGCATCACGCAGCAGGTCGACGTGCTCCTCCTCGAGGATGTAGGGCGGCAGCAGCCGCACCACGTGCGGGTCGCTCGAGGTGCCGGTGAGGATGCCGCACTCGAGCAGCTCCGCCTGGATCTCCTTCGCCGGCCGCGTGGTGCGCAGGCCCACCAGCAGGCCCGCGCCCGAGGCCGCGGTCACCGGACCCAGGATGCAGCTGCTGCGGATGTAGGCGCCGATGCGCCGCACCCGCTCGAGCAGCCGCTGCTCGCGGATGGCCGCGAGCACCGCGTTCACGGCCGCGCAGGCCATCGGTCCGCCGCCGAAGGTGGTGCCGAGCGCTTCGGTCCTGAGCGAGGCCGAGACCAGCGGCGACATCATGAGCGCGGCGACCGGGAAGCCGTTGCCGAGCGCCTTGGCGGTCGTCAGCATGTCGGGCCGCACGCCGTAGAGGTTGGCGGCGAACGGCTCGCCGGTGCGGCCCATGCCGCATTGCACTTCGTCGAAGATGAGCAGCGCACCGACCTCGTCGCAGCGCGCGCGCAGCGCCGCGAGAAACGGCGCGCCGAGCGCCACGGCACCGGCGAGGCCCTGCACCGGCTCGACGATCACCGCGGCGGTATCGGTGCTGATCTGCTCGGCGATCGCGCCCGCCGCGCCGCGCGCAATGAAGCTCACGTCGAAGGGCGTGCGCGGGAATCCGTACCACTTCGCCTGCGCTCCCCAGGTGACGGCGCCCGCGGCGGCGGTGCGCCCGTGAAAGCCGCCCTCGACGGCGGCGACGTGCGCCCGCCCGGTCATGCGCAGCGCGACCTTGAGCGCATTCTCGTTCGCCTCGGCGCCGCTGTTGACGAAGAACACGCTGCCGAAGGGGAGCTTCGAGAAGCGCACCAGACGCCGCGCCGCCCTGGCGCGCACCTGCATGGCGACCGCATTGCTCTGGAACTGACAGCTCTGCGCCTGGGCGGCGAGCGCCGCGGTCCACTCCGGGTGAGCGTAGCCGAGGCCCGCGACCGCATGTCCGCCGTAGAGATCGAGCAGCCGCTCGCCGCGGGTGTTCATGAGCCACACACCCTCGCCCGAGGCGATCTCGACCGGATACTGCGCGAACACCTGCGCCTGGAAGTCGCGCGCCGGCGCCTTCACCAGCTTCATCGCCTTGCGCGCGCCGCTGGCGGCGGCAGTCACCGGCGGGATTTTCTTCGCCATGGCTGGTGCGCCCTTCAGGTCCAGCCCGGTGCCGGCTGGGTGAGACCCGCGGTCTCGGCAAGGCCCAGCATCCGGTTCATCCACTGCACCGCGCCGCCGGCGGCGCCTTTCACCAGGTTGTCGATCGCGCACATGACGGCGATGGTGCGGCCGTTGGCGGCCGCCGACAGGTGCGCGTAGTTGCTGGCCGCCACCTCTTTCACGTGCGCGGCGCGCTCGCTCACCCGGATGAAGGGCGCGCGCGCGTAGTACTCGCGCAACGCGCCGCGCGCCTGTGCCGTGTCGAGCGCGCGCGTCAGGCGCGCCTGCAGCGTGACGTGGATGCCGCGCGCGAACGGCCCCGAATGCGGCACGAAGGCGAGCTCGGCCTCGACGCCGGTCGCCGCGCGCGCGCAGGCGACGATCTCCGGCGCGTGGCGGTGGGCGAGCGCGTTGTAGCCGTAGAGGTCGCCGTGGCGCAGCGGATGGTGCGTGCCTTCGACCGGCTTGCGGCCCGAGCCGGTGCTGCCGGTGACGCCGCTCACGAACAGGGTGGGCTCGACGATTCCGAACGCGAGCAGCGGCACGCACGCGAGCAGCACCGCGGTGGCAAAGCAGCCCGGGTGGCCGACGTGGGGAGTGGCGAGGTCCTCGAGGTGCTCGGGCAGCGCGCAGGTGAAATCCTTGAGCAGCGCCGCGGCCCCGTGGGGATGGCCGTAGACCTGCTCGTAGGTTTGCGGCGAGGCGTAGCGGAAGTCGGCCGAGATATCCACGACCCGCGCGCTGGTGCGCGCGCGTCCGGTCGCGGCCAACACTGCCGCGATCAGGCCGGCCGACACGCCGTGGGGAGCGGCGGAGAACACCGCCGACGTCGGCGTCTCGGCGAGAAGCTTCGTCACCTCCCCGAGCGTCGCGAAGCGCGTCTCGGGATAGGCGGACACGAGGTGCGGGAACGCGCCCGCCAGCGGCTCCCCCGGCGAGCCCTCCGACATCACGGCGAGGAGCTCGAGGTTGGGATGGCCGGCGATGAGGCGCAGCAGCTCCCCGGCGACGTAACCGGTGCCGCCGAGCACCACCGCGGGTGTGCGCGCGGGAGCTTGCGTGTGGCTCGCCGTGCTCATGCGGCCGCCGCTGCGGTCAGCCCGAGCGCCTCGATCACACGGTCGCCGAGCGCCGCGGCGCTCGAGATCGCGTTGCAAGCCGGCACGCCCATCTGCGTGCTGATGATCTCCACCCCCACCTGGTTGTCGGTGCAGGGCCCCGTGACCACGCACGGCTCGATCCCGAAGCGCTCGCGCAGCAGCTTCACCCCGCCCCAGGCCGCCACCGGATCGTTGGCCGACAGCACGACGCCGGTGAGCGCGGTGCGGATGTCGGGGCACTCGAGGATGGCGTCCACGCCGTAAGTGCCGAGAATGCCGTCGCCGAGCTCGAAGACCAGAACGTCGGGCTTGCCGGCGGCGAGCTCGGTCAGCATGGTGCGCGTGAGGGCCGGACCGTTGACGCGCGTCGTGGTGACGACACCGAGGTCGGTGAAGATCGCGCAGCGCCGTGCGCCGGCGTCCTCCATCGCCAGGATATCGCGCCGCAGCGACACGCCGGTCGCCTTGAAGGCATCGACCGTGAGCCCGCGGTGGCGCATGCGCGAGATGATGGCGCAGGCGGCGGCGGTCTTGCCGGCTTCCATGCAGCTGCCGGCGAGCGCCACGACGGGAATCCCGCGCGGCTCGAGCGGCGCGGCGGGATCGAGACGCTTGTAGCCGGCGCGCGCCGGCACGCCGATGCGCTCGCCGAGATAGGGAAAGTTGAGGGCCACGCCGAGCACGCGGCAGTCGAACGGCCTGCCTTTCTCGGGGTTGATCGAGTCGCACACGCCGAGCACGCCGCCGATGTTGAGCATCTGAATCACGTCGCCGGGCTGCAGCGACCCGGGCACGTGTCCGGAATAGCCGAACAGCGCCTGGCGGTGGCCGAGCGCGCCGGCGACGATGTCGCCCTTGCCCACCTTGGCCATGCGGCCGGAGACCAGCTCGAGCGTGTTGTAGGTCGATTTGTTGTTGAGCACCTCGACCACGATCACCACGCCTTCCTCGGCGGGGATGTCGGCGGAGATGCGCACCTCGTGCGACAGGCCGCAGGCCTGGGTGACGGAGGCGAGCTTGTCGACGATGACGCTGCGCATGCTCACCATGTCACCGCTCCCCGGTCGCGGCGCGCTCGCCGGCGCGCGTGTAGAAGACGCCGGGAAGCGCGACGATGCGCGAGAAGCCGAGCGCATCCAGCGCCGACCACTCGCCGGCGGCCTCGCCGTACACGCCGCGCGAGGCGGCCATGAGCGAGTAGGGCGACTCGACTCCCTCGATGAAGAGATTCCCCGTCTGCAGCCTGAAATGCACCTCGCCGGTCACGCGCTGCTGCGACGAGCTGAGCAGTGCCTCGATGTCCCGGCACACGGGATCGAGCAGCTGGCCCTCGTGCACCAGATCGCCGTAGGGCGCAGCCAGCAGCTCCTTGATGCGCTGCTGCCGTCCGGTGAGCGTGAGCTTCTCGAGCTCGCGGTGCGCCGTGAGCAGCACCTCGGCCGCCGGCGCCTCGAATGCGACGCGTCCCTTGGTGCCGATGATGGTGTCGCCGAGGTGGATGCCGCGGCCGATGCCGAAGGGCGCGGCGAGCGCTTCCAGCTTCTCGATGATTTCGACCGGCGCGGCGGCGCGCCCGTCGAGGGACACCGGCCGCCCCGCCTCGAAGCCGAGCACATGCCGCTCCGGCGGGCGCGCTTTGGTGAAGGCGTCGCGCGTCAGCAGCCAGGCGTCATCCGGGATGCTGCCGCCCGAGGTGAGGGTCTCCTTGCCGCCGATGGTGACGCCCCAGAGGCCGCGGTTTACCGAGTAGGCGGCGCCCGTCGGCGGGACCGGCAGCCCCCGCGCCCTGAGGTACTCGAGCTCGTCGGCCCGCTTGAACGCCCGGTCGCGCACCGGCGCGAGCACGGCGAGATCGGGCGCGAGCGTCCGCAGCGCGACCTCGAAGCGCACCTGGTCGTTGCCGGCCGCGGTGCAGCCGTGCGCGACGGTGTCGGACTTGAGCTCGCGCGCCATGCGGGCGATGGTCTGCGCCTGCATGACGCGCTCGGCGCCGACGCATAGCGGGTAGAGCTGTCCACGCCGCACGTTGCCCATGATGAGAAAGCGCAGCACCTGCTCGAAATAGCCGGCGCGCGCGTCGATCTGGTGGTGCGCCACGGCGCCCAGCGCCCGGGCGCGCCCGGCGAGTGCGCCGGCGGCGGCCGTATCGATGCCGCCGGTATCGACCGTCACGGTGATCACCGGGCGGCGGTAAATCTCGGCAATCCACGGCACCAGGAACGAGGTGTCGAGGCCGCCGGAGTAGGCGAGGACGATGGGAGTGGTGCCCGCGCCCGGGGCGCTGCTTACGCTGGTCGACATGGCTCAGATCCTGAAGAGCGCGCGCAGGCGGGTGAGGAGCTGCTCCTGCGCGCGCGCGTTGGCGGTGGCGATGAAGATGGTGTCGTCGCCCGAGATCGTGCCGGCGACCTCGGGCCACTCGGCCTTGTCGATGGCCACGGCGACCGACTGCGCGGCGCCGATCGTGGTGCGCAGCACCGTGATCGAGGGGCCCGCGCGGCGCAGCTCGCGCACGAACTGCGCCAGCGTGGCGAAATCGCCGTTGGCGCGCGTCAGCTCATCCGGCGGCAGCACATAGCGGCCGCTCGCCTTGAGCACGCCGAGGCCGCGCAGGTCGCGGCTGATGGAGGACTGGGTGGCATCGTGCCCCTCCTTCTTCAGCAGGCGCACCAGGTCCTGCTGCTTGCGCACCAGTCCGGCGCGCAGGATGCGCACGATGGCGCCGCGGCGCTCGAGTTGCTCGGTATCGTTCAGCATGACCGGCGGCGTCTCTGCATAAAGATGCACATATTGCGCATATTGATGCACGCGCGTCAAGGGCGGCGGCCTGGGCTAGAATCCGCTGCCCGAAGGGAGCTTGCATGCCGTCACTGAAGTCCTCGCGCGCCGTCCGCGCCGCGGTGCTGGCCGCCGCCGCCGGCGTCTCGTTCGCCCTCTACGCCCAGTCGATGAATCTGCGCCCCGGCCTCTATGAGTTCACCAACACCAGCGACCTGCAGCTGCCGCCGGACGTGGCGGCGAAGATGCCGCCGCAGTACCTGGCGATGATGCAGAAGCCGCACGTCTCGCAGCACTGCATCAGCCAGTCCGACGTCGACGCCGTCAGCCGGGAGATCGCCCAGGGCAAGCCTGACCAGCCGGAGAGCTGCAAGGTCACCGAGCGCTCGATCTCCGGAAGCGTGGTGAAGTTCACCACGCAGTGCGCGCACAGCACCGGCCACTTCGAGGGCACCTTCGCCGCCGAGTCCTTCCAGGGGACGATGGTCTCGACCACCGACAAGGGCCAGACCGTCAGCATCAGGATCGCGGCGCGCCGGGTCGGCGACTGCAGCAAGTAGCGGCCGCAGCAGCCGCCAGAGCGTCTGCCTGCTGAGGCGGCCGGGAGCGGCGCGTCAGTCGGTGGCGCGATCGAGGAAGATCTGCTTGTCGACGGAGTCCCAGACTCTCCTGTAGAGCTGTTCGACCGTGCGCGGGTAGTAGACGTTGTCGAAGCGCAGCTTGACCTTGGTCCGGTCGTCGGCCTGCTTGATCATGGTGAGCGTCAGGCCGGCGCCGGTCCGCTCCATCATCGGCATGAAGCTGATGTTGCCGAACGGACCGGAATCATCGAGCACGCTCGGCGGGTAGCCCTTCGCCTGGGCGTATTGCGCCATGCTTTCCCTGTTCAGCGCAGCGCGTTGCTCGGGTGGCAGCTGGGGAAGGGAGGCGGTGATGTATCCGGTGCGGCGTTCCATGTTGTTCACGCGGCAGCCGAGGTTGGCGAGCGCGATGATCATGGAATCAAAGGTGCGGTCGAAAGGCTTGTCGATCACGCGATCGCCGACCGCGAGCGCCATCTTCTCGCGCTCGTCGTGCCAGGCGGGTAGGTCGGGCTCCTGCATCATGTCGGAGTTGAGGCGCTGCCGCGCCATGAGCGCGTTGACGTCCGGCATGCCGGCCATGCGGTTCGCGCCGGGGGACGCCGCCGGCCGGGTGGGCGCGGCCCCGCAGGCTGCGAGTGTGCCGAGGCACGCCGCGGCCGCCGCCATGCCGATCCAGTTGCACAGGCGTCTCATGATCTCACCGGCTCAGAACTGGCTGGCACGCACCGAGTAATCCCTGACCGTCTTGTCGGCGGAGAATTTGACGACCACGGTCAGGGAGCGGAAGGATTCGGTGGTCGAGGAGGCGGCGGCACTCTGCCCGCCGCCCGCCTGCGCTCCGGCAGAGCCGTGGCCGAAGAACACCGAGAGGTTCGCGGCGGCCTGCCACGACTGGCCGCGGCTCGCCGCATCGGTCTGCGTCACCGAGCGCTCGTATACCCAGGTCTCCAACCCGTCGGCGTCGGTCGTCGAGATGTTGGGACCGCCGAACATCTCGATGAGGTCCGCCTGCGTGGTCTTGCCCTTGACCACGCGCGAGGTCACGCTGCCGTAGGACAAGGCGTTGCCGCCGGACTGTGCCGCTGGAGCGCTCACCGCCTGAGCGGCGGGGGTTACCGGAGCCTGCGCCGTGGAGTTAGGTGGGCCGGACACGCAGCCGCTGCACAACAGCACGCACGGCGCGAGGCAATGATGAATCCTCATGTGCGATCCCCCCGGCTCTCCGGCCCGCGCATCAAGGCTGTCGGTATTGGCGCGCGCCCGCGGGTTCGCGCAGCGCGTGAGGCGGTCGGTGTGCGATTCTGCGCCCGCGGTGGCCGGACCACAACCGGCCTGCGGCAGGCGCCCTACTTGGTGATGGTGAACACCAGATCTGCGCCGCGCGCGGTGCCGAGCTCGGTGCGCACCACCCAGTGGTCGCCGAGCGTGTAGCGCATCTTCAGGGTGTTGAGCGTCTCGGTGAGGCTCACGCCGTAACTCACGTAGAGGCGCGGCGTGAGATAGCGCCCGAGCACCAGCGAGGTCTCGTTGGCGAGCGGATCGGTCTCGAGGCTCACGTCGGGGATGCCGACGTGCTGGCCCACCTGCGCCGCGAGCAGCGCCGCTCCCTGGCCGAGGGCCGCATTGCTCGCGGACTGCGTCGCCTGGGAGGCGCTGCCGGAGAGGATCAGCGATACGATCTGCGACTGCGGCATCGGCGGATCGGAGAAGAACGACATGCGCGGCTGCTGCAGCGTGCCGCGCACGTTGACCCCGGCGGTGACGTCCGGGAATTCCTTCTGGGCGCGCAGGTCGACGCCCGGGTCGTCGATCGGGCCGCCGGTGAAGATCAGCCGGCCGCGCTGGATGTCGAGCTTGCGCGCATAGGCGAGGTAGACGCCGTTCGCCACCGACAGCTCGCCGGTGCCGCGCGTGATGGCGTCGTAGCCGCTCCTGATGGTGACGCTGCCGGTGAGGCGGCCGGTGAGACCCGAGGCATCGACCGAGACCTTGTCGCCGAGGGTGAGCGTGACGGTGCTCATCACCTCGAAACGCTCGGTCGGGCTCTGCGCCGTCTGGCCGACGATCACCTCGTCGGGCGAGGTGCGCACCGCGTTGGTGATGTCCTTCGGCTGGATCCTGGCGTACGGCACCGTGACCGTGCCGGTGACCTCGATGCGACGCCCGTCGACCGCGAAGGCCAGGTTCGGCGAGGCGTCGATCTGCGCCTCGGGCGTGTCCGCGACGCGCAGATTCGTCCCCTCGAGGTGGAACTTGCCGTAGGGCAGGAGGTTGTGCCACTCGAGATGGCCGTTGGCGGCGGCGGTACCGGCGCCGGCGCGGGCGTTGCCGCTGAAATCGAGGCCGCCGTCGTTCAGCTGCGCCTCGAGACTCACCTGGCGCAGCCCCAGGTTCACCTGATAGAGATCGAGCTCGCCGCCTGAGACTTTCACCACGCCGTTGAGCTGCGGTGCCCCGAGCGTGCCGGCCACGTTGACGTCGGCGTGCAGCTCGCCCGCGGCGCGATCGATGTCGGGGAAATAGAGCGACAGCAGCCCGAGCTCGGAGGTCTCGGCATGCACCGCGCCAGAGAGCGGCATGGCCTGCCACTCCCCGCTGCCGCGCTGCGCATCGATGCGCGCGCGGATGGTGCCGACCTCGCCGTCCTCGAGCACGGCCGCGACGCTGACATCCTCCGGCGTCGCGCTCGCCGTCACGGTACCGGAGCCGATGCGCGTGTGCTCGATCTTCTTGCTGAGGAGCCGGTGCGCAAGCACCGCGTCGGTGAGCTGCGCGCGCAGCGTGCCGGTGAGGGGCAGCTGCGCGCCTCCGGCCGCGCGCAGCAGCAGGTCGACCGTGCCCTGGTACTGTACCGCTGGCGTCTTGATGCCGACCGTGAGTGCGCTCAGGGGCAGCTGATTGCTCATGAAGGTTGCCGACCAGTGCTGCGGATTCCAGTCCGCGTCCGCGCACATGGCTCCGGGCGTTCCCGCGAGGCACAGCCACTCGACCCGCGCCCGCTGCGCCGAGGCGCTGAGATCCACGGGATGCTCGAGCGCGAGATCGAGCGCGTCCTTGCCCTTGACGCTGAGAGCCGTGAGCTGGCCCTGGAACGTCCCGTGCGCATAGGCGCCGCCGGCCTCGGCGGCCAGCGCGAGTCCCGCGGCGCGCGCTTCCGCGTGCACGCGATAGGCGGCCGGGGGGCCGGTGACGGTGAAGGAGGCGCTCTCGAGGGCGTAGCGCGCGTAGCTCAGGCTTTGCGCGCGCGCGTCGATCCTGGTCGGGCGCTCCTGGTCAGCGCTGTCGAAGTCGATGTCGGCATCGAGGCGCTCGACGCCGAGCCCCGCGTAGCTGAGCGCAATACCGTGGGCGCTCGCGACGATTGCCGGGTCGGTGGGCGTGCCGCGCAGCGTTCCGGTGGCGCTGAGCTGCCCATGGCTCCCGGGCGCGAGCAGACCCAGATCCGAGCTCGCGAGCGCGAAGCGCAGGTCGAGCTGCTCGCCGGCGCGGCCGTCGAGGGCGAGGTTCGTGCCGCCGAGCGCCACGCGCACCCGGTCGAAGCGCCAGGAGCCGCCCGTGCGGCTGAGCGAGCCGCCGCCGCTCACGCGCGCGCCGCGCAGCTTGCCGCCCAGGTTTCCGACCGCGACGGTGAAGTCGCCGTGCGGGTCGAAGCCGCGGCCGGAGACCGAGAGCGAGAGACTGACGCTGCCGGGAAGGTCGGCGCGTAACGCCGCCGGGTTGACCCCGGTGAGCTGGCCGGCGACCGACCAGCTCGGATGCGGTGCCCAGGCCACCGCCCCATTCACGCTGGCATGGCCCTCGAGCAGGTCGAGCTCGGCGCGCTCGAAGGCGAAGCTGTCCTTGCCGAGTGTGCCGGTCACGTCCGCCGCGGCAGCGGAGATATCTGCGGCGCTGCCCGACCCTTCGGCGTGCACCTTATAAGGAAGGATCCCTTCCAGGGTGAAGGTGCCCGCGGCGCTCTTCACCAGCGGCTCCGGCCCCACCAGCGGCCAGCGGAACTCCTCCCAGCTGCCCTTGAGATCGAGCCGCGGGCCGTTGGGGACGATGGCGAACGTGCCGGAGCCGACCGCGTGCGCGCCCGAGGGGTGGCGTGCCTCCATGTGCCTGGCCGTGAGCACCCGATTTGCGAATGAGCCGTCGAACTCGGCGTCGAAGTCTCCGGCATGGAGCCCTGTCGGCTCGACCTTGCCGCGACCCGTGAAACCCTGGTCGTTCCAGGTGACCGCGAGACGCGCCTTCATGACCCCGAGGGGCCCGGAGATTCCCCAGGCACGCAGGTCGAAATTCTCGACGTTGGCATCCCCGACGATGTGCCAGTGACGGGTCAGATCGAGCGCCTGGCCGGTGAAGTCGGCGCGGAACGGGCTCAAGGCGCGCGCCTTCAGGTTGAGCGCGTTGAGATCGCCCCTGGCCGAGCCCTCGACGCTCCAGGCCGGCTGCCCGGCGGGGGCCCACGCGATGTGGCCCTCGCCTTCGATGCCGAGCGGATCGCGGGCGCGCAGCTCGCCGATCGCATCGACGCGCGCGTCGCCGAAGTTGCCCTGCGCCTGGAAGAAGCGGATCGAGCGGTGCCGGAGAACCGCGGCTCCCGTGATATGCGTGGCCTCGAGACGCACGCCGTTGTAGACGGTCACTACTGCGTCGTCGACCGTGGTGTGTTCGCCGCTGATCAGCAGCCAGCGCGGCAGGAATATGGGCGGCGAGGGTGCTACCTGCCGCGTGCGCCGCTTCACCTCGATGAGCGCGCTGTGCACCGTGGCCTCCGGCGAGCGGATGGTCTGCAGCAGCAGGGGCGCGAGCGCCACGCGGCCGTCGATGCCTTCGAACCTGAGGTGCACCAGCTCGTGGTCGATCTCCACGCGGTCGGCATGCACACCGCGCGCGAGCGTGCCCCTGACACCCGTGATGGTGAGGCTGACCGCGCCGGGCCCCGAGCCGAAGCGCTGCGGGATGTGGCTCACCAGGAACTGCAGCCCCGACTCGGTGAACACCGCGGCGCCGACCAGCGCGGCCGGCACCACCACGATCATCAGCACCAGCAGGCAGGCGGTGAAGAGTATGAGCAGGCGCCGCACGGTGGTCGGGACCTCAGAGCTTCGGCGAGAAGTTGATGTGCAGGCGCGGGCCGGCGCCGGGGTTGTTGATGGGCTGCGCCACGTCGACGCCGAGCGTCAGCACCGGCGTGCGGAAGCGAATGCCGACGCCCGCCGAATAGAACAGCTTGGTGCCGAAGTGATCGAAGGCATTGCCGTAGTCGACGAAAGCCGCCA
>DASPOP010000126.1:0-5427 GCA_035625955.1 Steroidobacteraceae bacterium
TCGACGTGCTCGGCCCGCGCGGCGAGATCGCCGCCGGCAACGCCTACCAGTGGCAGCTGCTGCCGCACATATTCTTAAGCTCGCGAGCGGACACGATCTACGGCGGTACCAACCAGATCCAGCGCAACATCATTGCCGAGCGCGCACTCGGACTGCCGAAGGAGCCGCGCGGCGGTCCGTGAGCCCAACGTGCCGCGCCGAGCGCTCGCTTGGGTCGGGAGAGGCCGGCGCGCGCAGGCTTCAGAACTTGAAGGTCGATAGCAGCAGGCTCGTTTCGGTCTGCGAGATGCCTTCGATCAGTCGAATGCGGGCCAGCACGCGGTCGAACCCCTCGAGACTGTCGGCGCGCAGCTCCGCGACGATGTCCCAGCGGCCGTTGGTGCTGTAGAGCGCTGCCACGGCCGGCTCACCCCGCAACGCCCGGATCACCGCGTCCACCTGGTTGCCCTCGACAGCCACCGTCATGAACGCGCGCATGCGCTGCTCGTCGACATCGGGCTTCAGCCGCACCGTGTAGCCGACGATTACGCCCTCGCGGGCAAGGCGTCGCATGCGGTTCTGCACCGTGCCGCGGGCGACACCGAGCGCCTTGGCGAGCGAGGCCACCGAGGCGCGGGCGTCGTTGCGCAGCAGCGCGATCAGCTGGCGGTCGGTGTCATCCACGAGCGGCCCGCTTGCAGGGACGCGCGGATCCCGGATTAAGTGAAATCGGCACTAGATCCATGGTCAAAACGATAGACCTGTCTGTCGATATGAGCAACAGTCTTGTAAATCTGATCAGACTTCTGGCTATTTTTTGGCCGCGCCACAGCCCACGATGGGGGCAGGAGCCCGGGCGACTTTGCGCCCGCGTCATTTCCCCAAAGAGGCTGTCATGGTCGACTTCATTGGCATCGAGCGCATCCAGCAGCTCGTGCAGCGCCGCGGCGCGGCGCGCTTCATCGAGGAGCTCGCAGGCGAGATCGAGGCGGATTTCCTGCGCTGGGAGGCCTTCGAGAAGTCGCCCCGCCATGCCACCCACTCGAGCGTCGGTGTGATCGAGCTGATGCCGGCCTCTGACGGCCGGTGGTACGCGTTCAAGTACGTGAACGGTCATCCACGCAACACCGCGGTGGGACTGCTCACCGTGACCGCGTTCGGCGTGCTGGCGGACGTTCAGACCGGCTATCCGCTGCTGCTGTCGGAGCTGACGCTCACCACGGCGCTGCGCACCGCGGCCACCTCCGCGCTCGCCGCGCGCCGCATGGCGCGCCCCGGCAGCCGCGTGATGGCGCTGATCGGCAACGGCGCGCAGAGCGAGTTCCAGAGCATCGCGTTCCACCACCTGCTCGGGATCCGCGAGCTGCGCCTCTACGACACCGATGCCCTCGCCACCGAGAAGCTGGTGCGGAACCTCGCGAGGCTGCGCCTGCCCGGCCTCGAGGTGCGGCGCTGCGGCTCGACGGCCGCCGCGGTGGCCGGCGCCGACATCGTCACCACGGTGACGGCAGACAAGCGCAATGCCACGATCCTCACCCCCGCGATGATCGCCCCGGGGATGCACCTGAACGCCGTCGGCGGCGATTGCCCGGGGAAGACGGAGCTGCATGCCGACATCTTGCGGCGGCCCGATGCACGGGTGGTGGTCGAGTTCGAGCCGCAGTCGCGCATCGAAGGCGAGATTCAGCAGCTGCCCGGCGATTTCCCGGTCACCGAGCTCACCGAAGTGCTCGCGGGGCGTGCGCGCGGCCGCGGCAGCGAGCGCGAAGTGACCATCTTCGACTCGGTCGGCTTCGCGCTCGAGGATTTCTCCGCGCTGCGCTATCTGATGCGCATTCATCAGGAGGAGCGCGGCAGCGAGCGGCAGATCGACCTGATTCCGGATCTCGAGGATCCCAAGGACCTGTTCGGATTGCTGGCCGACAGAGGAGTGAACGTTGCGCCCCACTCCGGGGTGGCGGCGTGAGCGGCATGCGCACAGCGAGCCTCATCGGCGCGCCCACTGACGTGGGCGCGGCGGATCGCGGCGCCTCGATGGGGCCCGAGGCGCTGCGCGTCGCCGGGCTGGCCGCGGCGCTCGAGCAGCGCGAGCTCCGAGTCGTTGATCTCGGCAATCTCAGCGGCCCCGGCAACCCCTGGCAACCGCCGCAGCACGGCTACCGGCACCTGCCGCAGGTGCTGCGCTGGAACGAGCTGGTGCACGAGGCGGTCTACGGACAGCTGCGCGCCGGACGGCTGCCGATCCTCCTCGGAGGCGATCACTCCCTCGGCATCGGCTCGATCGGCGCCGTCGCGCGCCACTGCCGCGAGCAGGGCCGGAAGCTGCGCGTGCTGTGGCTCGATGCGCACGCCGACTTCAACACCAGCGCGCTCTCCCCGAGCGGCAACGTTCATGGCATGCCGCTCGCGATGCTGTGCGGCTTCGGGCCGCGCGAGCTGACTACGATCGGCGGGCGTACCCCCGCCATTCATCCGTCGTGGGTGCGTCAGATCGGCGTCCGCAGCGTCGACGACGGCGAGCGGCGCTTCCTGCACGAGCAGGGCCTCGACGTGTTCGACATGCGTCACGTGGACGAGATGGGCATGCGCTCGACCATGGAGCAGGCGCTCGCCGGCCTCGACCACGATACGCACCTGCACGTGAGCTTCGACGTGGACTTCCTCGACCCGGGCATCGCGCCGGGCGTCGGCACGCGCGTCCCGGGCGGCCCGACCTACCGCGAGGCGCAGCTGTGCATGGAGATGATCGCCGATACGCGGCGCCTCGCCTCGCTCGACGTGGTGGAGCTGAATCCCGCGTTCGACGAGCACAACAAGACCGCGGTGCTCGCCGTCGACCTGATCGAGTCGCTGTTCGGCAAGAGCACGCTGGTGCGCCGGCCGGTGTGGCCGCGGCTCAGGTCGGAGAGCTCCGCTCCCGCTGCATGTGCGGGCTGAACCCGGGCAGCCAGCGGTCCTTGACCTGAAACTCGGTCACCACGTCGCAGGCATCGTCCAGGCGCGCCGCGTGGCGTGCGGCGCGCGGAAAGCGCACACTGCCGTCAAAACAAGAGTGTCCCCACGACGGGGACGAAAGGTGAGCAAGCCATGGCCGAGAGCGTCTACAAGATCGTCGAGCTGGTCGGCACCAGCAGCGAGTCCTGGGAGAAGGCGGCGGCAGCCGCCGTGAGTCAGGCCGCCAAGAGCCTCCGGGACCTGCGCATCGTCGAGGTCAAGCAGCTCGACATGCAGGTGGCCAACGGCAAGGTGCGCGCCTACCGCGCCCGCGTGAACGTGTCCTTCAAGTTCGAGAGCGAAAAGAAGAAGTAGCTCGAGGACGGATGCCCGCAGCGCCGGCCGCAGCCGCCGCGGCCGGGGCCAGGCTTCGGGCCGGTGGCCTCAGGATGAGCTGCGCTGCGTCGCGCGGCGCAGCGCCGCGCGCGCGAGCAGCCGGGTGGAATCGAGCGTCGGCAGCGGCGAGTTGCCGTCGTCGATGATGAGCGGGATCTCGGTGCAGCCGAGCACCACGGCGTCGCAGCCCGCATCCTTCATGCGCGCGATGACCCCCTGGAAGTAGCTGACCGCCGCGGGCTTGAACACCCCGCACACCAGCTCCTCGAAGATGATGCGATTGATCTCGGCGCGCTCGGCGCTCCCCGGGCGCAGGTACTTGAGCCCGCGGGCCGCGAGCTTCTCCGGATAGACCTCGCTGTCGACCAGGTAACGCGTGCCGGTGATGCCGAGCGTGCGGAAGCCGCGCTCGACCGCCTGCGCCGCCACCACCTCGGCGATGTGCAGCCACGGCAGCGGCGAGCGCCGCACCACCCAGGGAAACGCCTGGTGCAGGGTGTTGTCCGGGCAGATGAGAAAGTCTGCGCCCGCGCGGGCGAGCTTAGCCGCCGAGGACAGCATGAGCTCCGCGGCGCCCGGCCAGTCGCCGGCGTCGATCGAGCGCATATAGCGCGCGAACGAATGATTGTGGAGTGAAACCTCGGGGTGATCGAAGTCGCCGAGGAACTGCGCGCCCTCGAGACAGACCGTGCGGTAGCAGAGCGCCGCGCCCTCCGCCGAGCAGGCCACGATGCCGATGTGCTGCGGCATGGGGCGATCTTACCGTGGTGCCGCCCCGACGGGCAGGGCACAATGCGCACCCTCGCTCAGGAAGTGGCGGCTCGCTGCACATGCGCCAACATTCACATCGGGCCGCATTCCTCACCGGATGTCTGCTGCTGTCGATTGGCTGCGCCGCACTCGCGGGCGGCGCCCTGGTGTACCCGCCGGCGCCGCGCGGCAACGTGGTCGACGACTATCACGGCACCGCCGTCGCCGACCCCTACCGCTGGCTCGAGGGTCTCGACTCGCCGGCGACCCGCAGCTGGACCGAGGCGGAGGCGAAGCTGACTCAGGGCTACCTGTCGGCGACTCCGCTGCGCGCCCGGCTGGCCAGGCGCATCGCGGCGCTCTACAACTTCGAGGCGTTCGGCGTTCCGTTCAGGGAGGGGGGGCGCTACTTCTACACGCGCAATTCGGGCCGCCAGGACCAGGCGGTGCTCTACGTGACGCCCGACACGGGCGTGCACGGCGCCGTCGGCGTGGACCCCAACAGGCTCTCGCCGGAGGGGATCGTGACGGGGTACGTCGCCAGCCGGGACGGGCGACTGCTCGCCTACGGTGTCTCCGTGGGGGGCTCGGACTGGACCGAGTGGCGTATACGCGACCTCGCCACCGGACAGGACCTGCCCGACGTGCTGCGCTTCACCAAGTACTACCCGCCCGCGTTCGCGCGCGACGGCAAGGGCCTTTACTACAGTGCCTTCCCCGCCCCGCCGCCGGGCGCCGAGCTCAGCACGCGCGATCTCGACGCCGCCGTCTACTACCACGCACTCGGCACGCCCGGCGCTGGCGATCGCCGTCTGCTCTACGACCGAAGCCACCCGGACTGGCAGTACCTGCCGCATCTCTCGGACGACGGCCGCTGGCTGGTCGTCACCTCGGGGGAGGGCGAGGTCGGCGACAAGGGGCGCGAGAACGTCTATCTCATCGATCTCGATGCGACGGCGCCCGCGGCGCAAGCCGTCGCCGAAGGCTTCGAGGCGGCGTACAACTACATCGGCTCGGACGCCGGGCGGCTCTATTTCCTCACCACGCTCGCCGCCCCCAACGGGCGCGTCATCGCGATCGACCCGGCCGCACCGGCGCGCAGCAACTGGCGCACCGCGATACCCGAGGGAGCCGACGCCATCGACCTCACGACACCGAGCGTCACGCTGGTCGATCATCAGCTCATCGTCCGCAGCGTGCACGATGCGCACAGCCGGGTGATGCGCTACGGCCTCGATGGCACGCCGCGCGGCGAGATCGTGCTGCCGGGCCCCGGCACCGCCGCGGGCTTCGGCGGACGCGCCGGCGATCGCGAGACTTTCTACTCGTTCCGCGACCTCATCACGCCGCCGACGGTCTACCGCTACG
>DASPOP010000127.1:0-3901 GCA_035625955.1 Steroidobacteraceae bacterium
GGCGGAGCGCAACCGCAGCCTGCAGCGCCTCGGCGACGTGTCGCTGTTCGTCGCCGGCTTCTTCGCGCGCAGCTTCGCCGCGCGCCTCATCGACATCGACTATCACATCGCCATGGGCGGACGCGCCTACGGCGAGCTGGCACAGTCGGTCGCGCGCGGCCGCGGACGGGTGCTGGGAGCGGTGTTCGCCGAGCTGTCGGCGAAATTCCAGCCGATGGTGGACGCGCTCAACGACATCAGCGAGACCTCCTATCGCCACACCGACCGCGACATCCTGCGGCTCTACGAGCTGTGGCTGAAGACCGGCAGCGCGCGCTGCTATTCGATCCTCGAGCGGCTCGGGGTCAAGCCGACCCGCGGCGGCGGCGGGAGCCGGCGCGCTCACTGAAGAGCCATGCTGCTGTCGCGTCTGCAGGAGCTCATCGGCGGCATCTACGATGTCCGCGTCGCCTACGATGTCTACGATTTCCTGGTGACCGACCGCGGTCGGCTGCCGTGCGCGCCGCACTCCGGAGTAGCCGACGAGGAGCTGATCGTCGCGCAGAGCGCCGATGGGAGCGACGTGAGCCTGTCGCTCTACCTCGATCCGGCGCTGCTTGCGCGCCTTAGCTGCAACGACCCGCTGGTCGAGCTCCACGGCGGCAACGTGGCGGACTGGTGGACGGCGCTCGAGGGCGTGAGCCACTTCCTGTACCTCGCCTGGAACGCCGGGCACGACAAGCCGGTGTCGCTGCTCGAGCTGGAGATGCAGGCGGAGGTCGACAAGTACGTCGCGAGCTACTGGCTCATGCGGCGGCAGTATCCCGGGCACTTCCCGGCGGAGCTGCGCCGCGTGCTGTTCGAGCGCACGCGCATCGATCCGCGCCTCACCGCGGAGCGGCGGGCACTGTATGGCGAAGCGAATCGTTACGCCGCGCGCTTCTGCCGCCGGCTCGAGCGGTGCCTCACGGATGCGGTGCACGGCGAGCGCGAGCATGGCGAGCGCGAGGTGCTCACCGAGCTGCGCCGCTTCTACCGCCTGAGCAACGCGCGCAAGCGCGCGCACATCGAGCGGACTTCGTGAGGCTAAGGCGGCAGCGCGCGGCGCAGCCGCGCAGCCGCGCGGGCGTGTCAGCTCTCGTCGTCGTCGACGTCGCCGCGGGCCTTGCGCTCCTCGAGCTCGCGCTTCTTTTTGATCCACTCGGAGAGCTTGCGCAGATCGGTGCGCGTAGTGCTGCCGGGACCGGTCCTGGGGGACGTCGTGGTGTGCCGGGCGTAGGGGTCGTAGCTCACGGCGTCGTCCTGCAGCGCGAGCCCGGGGTTGCCGAGGATCTCGAGCACCGGACGCTCTATCGTGCCGTCAGGCGCGTCGTGCCATTCGACCGAGGCCATGCCGCGGTCATCGTGCACGACCACGCCGATCCGCCGGCGATTGGCTTCAGCCCCACCGGAATTCCCCTCGAGCATCTTCTTCTTGCGAAACTCGTCCACGGATTATGTCGCCCCGAGCGCGATGCGCTTCACGCTTTGTGAGGGTAACCGTGCACGCGGCGCGCCTTCTGCGACCTGCGTCACGGATCAAGCGGCGACGACTGTGTTGCTTATGGCAAAGCGCGCGCGCAGCAGCCCGATGACCGTCTTGCTGTCGGTGATGGTGCCGGCGAGCGCCCGTTCGCAGGCGGTCTCGAAGGGCAACCAGTGAATTTCGATCACCTCGGCGCGCTCGTGCGCCGCGGCGGCAGGCGCGATCCCGGTCGCGAGGTAGAGATGGATAACTTCGGAGAAGACTCCCGGCGAGGACAGAGAGGTGCCGAGGCTCGCCCAGTGGCGGCCAGCGACGCCCGCTTCCTCGGCGAGCTCGCGCTGCGCGGTCGCGAGCGGCGGCTCGCCCGGCTCGAGCTTGCCCGCCGGCAGCTCCCACAGCCAGCCGCCCGCCGCGTAGCGATACTGGCGCAGCAGGCACACGCGCCGCTCGGCGTCCAGTGCCACGGCGGCCGCGCCGCCCGGATGGTGCACGACCTCGAGCTCGGTGCGATGCCCGTTGGGGAGCACCACCTGATCGGTAGTGACGCGGATGACGCGGCCGGTGAAGCGCACGGTCTGGCTGAGGGGTTTCATGGGACGCATCGTAACCCGCCGTCCCGGCCGCCGGTCGCCAGCTCCTGCGGGCGGCGGGTATAGTCGGCGCGCCCATGCCCACCAGCGCGCACCTCGAGAAGCTCAACGCCGCGCAGCGCAAGGCGGTGACGCATGGCGAGCCGCTTGCCGACAAGGGCTTCGCCGCGGGACCGCTGCTGATTCTCGCCGGCGCCGGCACCGGCAAGACCGACACGCTGGCGCACCGCGTCGCGCACCTGGTGATCCACGGCGTCGACCCGGCGCGGATCCTGATGCTCACCTTCACGCGCCGGGCGGCCCAGGAGATGCGCCGCCGCGCGCACGAAATCACCAAGAAGGCGCTCAACGAGTCGATGGGCGGCGTCAGCGCCTCGATCTCCCAGCGTCTCGGCTGGGCCGGCACCTTCCACTCGATCGGCAACCGCCTGCTGCGCCACTACGCCGCGCATCTGCAGCTCGATCCGCATTTCAGCGTGATCGACCGCGGCGATGCCGCCGACCTCATGGACAGCCTGCGCGCGGAGCTCGGGCTCGCGGCCCGCGACCAGCGCTTCCCGCGCAAGGACACGTGCCTCTCGATCTACTCCAACCGCGTCAACACCCGCGCCGCGCTCCAGGACACCCTCGAGCAGCACTTCCCGTGGTGTGCGCAGTGGGAGACGGAGCTCAGCGCGCTGTTCCGCGCCTACGTCGAGCAGAAGCAGCACGCCCACCTGCTCGACTACGACGACCTGCTGCTCTACTGGCACGGCATGATGGGCGAGCCGCGCCTCGCTCAGCACATCGGCGCGCACTTCGACCACGTGCTGGTGGACGAGTATCAGGACACCAACCGCCTGCAGGCGGAGATCCTGCACGCCATGAAGCCCGACGGCACCGGGCTCACGGTGGTCGGGGACGATGCGCAGGCGATCTATTCGTTCCGCGCCGCCGCGGTGGAGAACATCCTCGGGTTTGCCGAGCGCTTCAAGCCGCGCGCCGAGGTGGTGGCGCTCGCGCAGAACTACCGCTCGACCCAGCAGGTGCTCGACGTCGCCAACGCGGTGATGGGCGAGGCGCCGCGGCAGCAGCGCAAGTACCTGCTGTCGATCCGCGGCCAGGGCACACGGCCGCGCGCGGTCACGGTCGATGAGCTGCAGACCCAGGCCGAGTACGTCTGCAGCGAGGTGCTGCGGCGGCGCGAGGCGAACGTGCCGCTGAAGCGCCAGGCGGTGCTCTTCAGGAGCGCCAGCCACAGCGACGTGCTCGAGGTCGAGCTCGTCAAACGCAAGATTCCGTTCGTCAAGTACGGCGGACTCAAGTTCCTCGAGGCGGCGCACGTCAAGGATCTGCTGTCGGTGCTGCGCTGGGCCGACAATCCGCGCAACACGCTGGCCGCCTTTCGCGTGCTGCAGCTGCTGCCGGGCATGGGCCCGGTCAACGCGAGCGCGGCGATCGAGCACCTGGAAGCGGGCGGCCATTCCTTCGAGTCGCTCAGGACTTTCAAGCCGCCGCAGACTCACGAGATGGACTGGAAGCGGCTCATCGAGCTGATGCTGGCGCTCTCAAACCCCGAGCTGCAGTGGGCCGGCCAGGTCCACCAGGCACGCGAGTGGTATCAGCGGCACTTCGAGCGCATCTACGAGCACTTTCACACCCGGCTCGGGGATCTCGATCAGCTCGAGCATCTCTCGGGACAGTATCCGTCGCGCGAGCGTTTCATCACCGAGCCCACCCTCGACCCGCCGCACGCCACCAGCGATCTCGCCGGACAGCCGACGCTCGAGGAGGATTTTCTGGTGCTGTCCACCATCCACTCGGCCAA
>DASPOP010000128.1:0-2066 GCA_035625955.1 Steroidobacteraceae bacterium
AGCTTGAGGCCCATGCTGGCGTAGGCCTCGCCGTACTCGTGGGCCTGGAAGCCGACGAAGGTGAAGCCGAGGAGGAAGGTGAGCCCGAGCCAGATAGCGAGCGGCGTGCGCTTGCCGGCACGCAGCGCGTGATGCGCCATCGTCACGGTGAAGCCGCTCGTCAGCAGGATCGCCGTGTTGAGCGCCGGGATGCCGAGCGGGTTCATCACGCTGAAAGTCGAGTCGGCGAGCCCGCCGACGCGGCCCGGACCGTTGGTGGGCCAGGCGGGCTCGAAGTGCGGCCAGAGGATGTAGTTGGTGAAGACCTTGACGCCCTCGCCGCCGAGCCACGGCACAGCCAGCACACGCGCGTAGAACAGCGCGCCGAAGAAGGCGCCGAAGAACATCACCTCGGAGAAGATGAACCACATCATTCCCATGCGGAACGAGCGGTCGACCTGCAGGTTGAAGATGCCGCGCTGGTTCTCGTCGATGACGGTGTGGAACCAGAAGAAGAACAGGCTGCCGAGCAGCAGCGCGCCGGGGATGAACGCCCACCCGCCCGCCCAGCCGTTGAGGAAGGAGATCGCGCCGGCCATCACGAAGAACAGCGATATCGAGGCGTAGATCGGCCAGGGGCTGTTGCTCGGGATGTAGTACTGGCTGGAATCGTGTGCGTGTGCGTCGGTCATTGCGTTTGGCTCTCTGAAGGCATTCGTTAGCGGCGCGTCACCCGCGAGGACTCGTCGAAGAAGGTGTAGGCGAGCGTGATCACGTCGATGTGGGTCGGCAGCGCCGGGTCGACGATGAAGCGCACCGGCATGTCGCGCCCCTCGTTGAGCGCGAAGCGCTGCGGCGAGAAGCAGAAGCACTCGGTCTTGTGGAAGTAGGCCGCCACCTCCGAGGGGGAGATGTTGGGTATCGCCTGTGCGGTCGAGTCGTGTCCGGTGAGGTTGTGGGCGTAGAACTGCGCCGTGTAGAGCTCGCCCGGATGCACCTCGATGCGGCGCACCTCCGGGCGGAAGTCCCAGCTGCCGGCGCTCGCCACATCGGTGAGGAACTCGACCGTCACCGTGCGGTTGACGTCCGGATGCTCGATGGCGGCGGCGCGCTCGAGGAGCTTTCCCTGGTCGCCGTAGCCGGTGACCGCGCACAGCGTGCGGTAGAGCGGCACGAGCGCGAAGCCGAAGCCGAAGGCGCCGAGCGCGATCGCGCCGAGCTTCCACGTGAGGGTGCGGTTCTCGCGCTCGCGGTCGCTCATCTGGCAGCCCGCATCAGCATCGTGGCGATGAAGCCGAAGTAGAAGGCCGCGGCGATCACCGCGAACAGGATCGCGCTGCGCCGCACGCGGCGGCGCCGCTCGGCCTCATCGACCGGGGCCTGCGCCACGGCGGCGGCGGACATGCGGCCCTGTCCCGCCATCAATGCTCCGCGCCGCGCGCGATGACCGCGTCCGAGGGCGGCGTGGTCCAGGAGTGGTACGGCGGCGGCGAGGGCAGCTCCCACTCGAGCCCGTGCGCGCCTTCCCAGGCGCGGTTGCCGACCGGCTGCCCTGAGCGGATGCACTTGATGATGACGATCGGGAACAGGATCTGCGCGGCGCCGAAGAAGAAGGCGCCGATCGAGGACACCATGTTCCAGTCGGTGAACTGCACGGCGTAGTCGGGAATGCGGCGCGGCATGCCGGCGAGCCCGAGGAAGTGCTGCGGGAAAAACAGCACGTTCACGAAGATGGCCGACAGCCAGAAGTGCCAGGTGGCGAGCTTCTGGTCGTACATCCTCCCGGTCCACTTCGGCAGCCAGTAGTAGACCCCGGCCATCATGGCGAAGATCGCCCCGGGCACCAGCACGTAGTGGAAATGCGCCACCACGAAATAGGTGTCCTGGTACTGGTAGTCGGCCGGCACGATCCCGCACATCAGCCCCGAGAAGCCGCCGATCGTGAACAGGAACAGGAACGCGAGCGCGAACAGCATCGGCGGCTCGAAGGACAGCGACCCCTTCCACATGGTGGCGGTCCAGTTGAACACCTTCACGCCCGTCGGCACCGCGATCAGCATGGTCGAGAGCATGAAGAACAGCTGCGC
>DASPOP010000129.1:0-12122 GCA_035625955.1 Steroidobacteraceae bacterium
ACTCGGAGCGGGTGCGCGCATCGCTCCTGAAGCTGCCGATCATGCGGCTGGTGACCATCGAGACGCTGCGCTTGTGCACGCCGCGCGTGGTCATGCACTCGTGCGCCGCATCCACCACCACGCCGACGCCGCGCGGCTTGAGAACCTCGGCGATGCAATCGGCGATCTGCGCGGTGAGCTTCTCCTGCACCTGCAGCCGCCGCGCGTAGCCGTCCACCACGCGGGCGAGCTTGCTGATCCCGACTACCTTGTTGGCGGGCAGATAGCCGATGTGCACCCGGCCGATCATCGGTGCGATGTGATGCTCGCAATGCGACTCGAAGGAGATGTCGCGCAGCACGATCATCTCGTCGTATCCGGCGACTTCCTCGAAAGTCCGGCGCAGGTAGGCGGCGGGGTCGATCTGATAGCCGGAGAACCAGTCGCGGTAAGCGTCGACGACGCGCTGCGGCGTGTCGCGCAAGCCTTCGCGGCCCGGGTCATCGCCCGCCCAGCGCAGCAGGGCGCGCACCGCCTCCTCCGCCGCGCGCCGCGAAATCTTCGCTCGCTCCTTCCCCATGCTCAGCTCTCCGGCCGTTGGCGCCCCCTGGGCGCCGGTCGCAGAAGTTTAGGGGTTCAGTGTGCGAAGTGCAGCAGGGTCAGCGTGAGCGTCAGGCTGCAAACCCCCACGAGGCTCGCCACCACGAATCCCGCCGCCAGCGGCCGCCAGCCGATGCGCCACATGTCCGCGAAGGACACCGAGAGCCCCACCGCGGTCATGCCGCAGGCGAGAAACAGCTCCGAGGCCATGAAGCCGGTGTGCACCACGGCCTGCCAGAGCGCGCTCCCCTCTCCGAGCAGCGTGTCCCCGGCGGTGCGCACGACGATGCAGGCGAGGAATGCCACCACGAACATCGGCACGAGCTGCGCATGCGGCGCGAGCCCGGTCTGATGGGAATCGCCGGAACGGCCGTCGCCGTGGCCGCCGCCGCGCGCCTCGTGGCGGCGCGCCAGCCAGGCGGCGAGCGGCACCAGCACCGCGATCGAGAGATTGCGCAGGAGCTTGGCGACGCTGGCCGCGGCGAGCGCGGCCGGGGCTCCCGCCTGCTGCGAATACATGAGCGCCGCGCCGATCACTTGCGAGGTGTCGTGAATCGCGGTGCCGAGAAAGATCCCTGCGTGCACCGGAGAGGCGGCGAAGAAATGCCCCGCCAGCCACGGATAGCAGAGCATTGCAGCGCAGCCGAACAGCACCACGCAGGTCACGGCGAAGGCGGTCTCCGCATGGCGCGCCCGGATCACGGGCGACATCGCGACCACCGCGGTGCAGCCGCACACGGCGGTCCCGATCGCGAGCAGCGCCCCGAGCCGCGTGCCGACCCCGAAGAGCCGTGCGAGCCCCCAGCCGGCGAACAGCGCGACCATGAGACAAGTGAACGCCACCGGGAGTGCGGTGAGGGCAATGGAGCTTGCCCCCGAGAGCGTCAGGCGCAGACCCACCAGCGCAATACCGGTGCGCAGCAGCTGATGCATGGCCCATTTGAGGCCGCCGGTGGCCCAGCCGGGCACGCCGAGGGTATTGCGCCAGAGCATGCCGAGGACCACGGCGCACATGACGGGGCTGAGCGGCAGACGCGGCAGGCCGACGGCACCGTGCGCGAGCGCATCGGCGATGGCGCGCGCGACGAGCGCGAGCGCGACGGCCACGGCGATTCCCGGGGCCGCCTGGCGCAGCGAGGCCCAGGGCGGAAACAGCCCCCGCAGCAGGGAGAGCACCGTTACAGCGGCAGTCGCGGAGTGCTGGCGAGCGGCGGCGGCGTGACCCGCCGGTTGACGACCATGCGGTCGTTGAGCTCGGCGATCGCCGCACTGCCGGTGCGCACGAACAGGAAAGGCAGCAGCGCGTGCACCAGGCAGGCGATTCCGGCCCCGATCATCCTCACACCAAAACAGGTGGCCCGCGCCAGGTGCTCGGTATAGGTCTCGCCGACCGAGCCAGGATGCTCGGTGAAGGCCCGGAGGAGGTTCATCCTGATCATGCTAACGGCGGCGGGCGGCGAGAGGATTGCGAAGCGCTGGCGCAGCGAAGGCGGCTGCGCAACAATATTGCGCGTCGAGGGGGTCTGACGAACCGAAGTTTCAATGGACAAGCTGGACGCGAGAATCCTCGATCTGCTGCAGACCAACGGGGAGCTGACCGCAGCCGAGATCGCCGAGCGCGTGGGCCTCTCGAAGGTGCCGTGCTGGCGGCGAATCCAGAAGCTGCAGCAGGAGGGCATCATCCGCCGGACCGTGGCCCTGCTCGATGCGCACGCGCTCAATGTCGGCACGACGGTGTTCGTCACGCTGAAGACCGCGAACCACAGCGAAGCCTGGTTCGCGAAGTTCGTACGCGCGGTGCGCGACATCCCGGAAGTCACCGAGATTCACCGCATGTCGGGCGACGTCGACTACCTGATCCGCATCGTAGTGCCGGACATCGACGCCTACGACGCAGTCTACAAACGGCTCATCGCCGCGGTGGACTTCCTCGACGTGAGTGCCAGCTTCGCGCTCGAGACCATCAAGTACACGACCGCGCTGCCGCTGTGCTATCTCAAGACCGAGTGAGGCGCGTGCCGCCTGCCGCGCGTCAGTCGCGGGTTAACGCCGCCGCAGCTCCGGCCCCGGCGTTGTCGCGGATGATCTCGGCGATGCGCGCGCGGATCTCACCGAGGTCGGTATCGTAGGCATCCGTTGCCAGCACCGGCTCACGGCGCGGTGCGGCCGCGAGCTGGCTGCCGGTGCTGTCGTGCACGTCGACGCGCACGCGCGTCGAGAGCCCGACGCGCAGCGGATGCTCCTCGAGCTCCTTCCGATCGAGAGTGATGCGCACCGGCACGCGCTGCACTACTTTGATCCAGTTGCCGGTCGCATTCTGTGCCGGCAGCAGCGCGAAAGCCGCGCCGGTCCCCAGGCCGAGGCCTTGCACGCGGCCGTGATACTCGACGTGACCGCCGTACAGATCGGTGATGACGCGCGCCGGCTGCCCGATACGCATGCGATCGAGCTGCACCTCCTTGAAGTTGGCATCGACTCGCAGCCGCTCGAGCGGCACGATCGCCATCAGCGGGGATCCGGGCGTAATGCGCTCCCCGAGCTGCGCGCTGCGCCGCGCGACATAGCCCGACACCGGGGCGCGCACGCTGGTGCGCTGCACGTTGAGCCAGGCGCGCTCGACCTGAGTGGCCGCGGCCCGTACGTCCGGATTGTCGGACACGCCGGTGCGCCCGACGAGCGCGGCGCCGGCTGCCAGATTGTGCTCGGCGGCCGTGAGCGCATCGCGCGCGCCTTTCACGGCATCGAGCGCGTGCCCGAGCTCCTCGGTCGATACCGCGCCGCTGGCGGCGACCGCGCGGCGCCGCGCGAGGTCGGCCTGCGCGCGCTCGAGATCCGCCTGGCGTTGGGCGACCAGTGCCCGCAGCTCGTCGCGATTCGCGAATACCGTGTGCACCTGGCGTACGGCGCGCGCCAGCTGCTGCTCGGCATCCTGGAGGGCGATGCGGTAATCGGTGGCGTCGAGCCGCACCAGCTCCTGCCCGGCCTGCACGCGGTCGGTCTCGTCGGCAGCGATCGACACCACGGTGCCGCTCACCTGCGACATCACGCCGACGAGATCGCCGGCGACGTAGGCGTCGTCGGTGCTCTGATAGCGGCTCGCATAAAGCCACCACCATGCAAGCGCCGCCAGCGCAATGGCGCCGAGCGCCACGCCGAGGATCGTGAGCCAGGTGCGCCGGCTGCGCTGCAGTCGGCTCGCGACGGTCGCAGGACTCGCGGCGACGGAGGCATCCATGATTGCGGCGCTGCCCTCAGCCCGCCGGCGCGGGCGGTGCATAACCGCCGCCGAGCGCGCGCACCAGATCGACGCTGTAGGTGAGGCGCTGCGCCGAGAGCTCGGCACCCGCGGCCTGCGCGAGCAGCAGCTGGTTCTCCGTGGAAAGCACGGTCAGGTAGTTGTCGAGCCCGGCGCGATAGCGCTCGGTGGTGAGGTCGTAGGCGCGCTGCGCGGCGGCGAGCGCGGTCTGCTGCTCGGCGCTCTCCCGCTCGAGCGCCCGCCAGTTCGTCACGACGTCGGCGACGTCGTGCACCGCCTCGATCAGAGTCTGGTTGTACTGTCCGACGGAGGCATCGAACTGCGCCTGCCGCGTCTCGAGCGCGCCGCTCAGCCGGCGGCGGTTGAACACCGGCAGGCTGAGCGCCGGCGTCACACCGACGATGGTGGCCGAGCCCTCGAACAGCTTGTCGAGGCCGATAGCCTGCAGGCCCGCGAACGCCGCGAGATTCACGTTGGGATAGAAGTCGGCCTCCGCCGCCTTGATCCCGTGCGCCGCCTCCTGCACCTCCGCCCGCGCCGCCGCCACGTCCGGACGGCGCCCGAGGAGATCGGCGGGCAGCGCCGCAGGCAGCGCGATGGCCGCCGGCGCCGTGAGGTGCGGCCGCGCGAGCGCCTGGCCGCGATCGGGGCCGGCACCGGCCAGGGCACCGAGCTGGTTGCGCGCCAGGTCGATGTTGGCCTGCGCCGCGGCGATGCCGGCGCGCGCGAACGCGAGGCTCGCCTCCGACTGCTTGACGCGCGCGACGTTCTCGAGCCCGGCGTCGACTCGCTGCTGTGTGAGCTCCATGATCGAGCTCTGCTGCTTGAGCTGCTCGTTGGCGACGTCGAGCAGCGCGTGCCACAGATCGAGCTGGACGTAGGCGCGTACCACCGCCACGGCCAGCGCCAGACGTGCCGCGGCGCGATCGGCCTCGGCCGCGTCCACTCCGGAGCGGGCGGAGGCCAGCAGCGCGCGGTTGCGGCCCCAGAAGTCGATGTCATAGCTCAGGTCGAACGCCACACGCCCATCGTTGTAGTAGTTGCCCGCGTAGGGCGGCGGGTACAGGCCATTCTCCGGATAGCGTTGCCGGGTTGCCTGCGCATCGAGCGCCACGTTCGGGAGCTTGAGCGCGCCGACCGCGAGCGCCTGGCCCTGCGCGGCGCGCAGCCGCGCCTGAGCGGCGATCAGCGAGGGGTTGCCGGCGATCGCCTCGGCGACCAGCGCATCGAGCTGCGGATCGCCGAAGGAATGCCACCAGCCATCGGCCGGCCAGGCCGCCGCATCGAGCGGCATGCCGGCGAGGGCGCGGTCGGCGGCGAGTTGCGCGGGCGCGAGCTGCGGCGCTGCTTTCCAGCCGCCGCGGTCCACGCACCCGGAGAGCGCGGCGAGCAGCGCCGCACCGAGCAGCGCGAGGAATGTGCGAGACCTGCGAGTGATCATGACTGGTCCGTCCGAGTGTCGTGGTGAGCGCCCCCCGCGAGTTTTCCGTTTTCGATCATGCGTCCGAGGTAGCTCTTGAGATTCTCCACCTCGGCGGCGTTGAGCCCGGCCAGGTGATGCTGCAGCACCCGGCTGCCGGCAGCCCGCAGGCGCGGCAGCTGGGCGCGGCCGGCCGCCGCGACGCGCAGGAACACCACGCGGCGATCCTCGCGGCAGCGTTCACGCCGCAGCAGCCCCTTCTCCTCGAGGCGGTCGAGGATGCGCGTCATCGATCCGGTGTCGTAATACATGTGGCGGCACAGATCCGCCGCGGTCCGCGCATTGCCATCGGCGAGATGCTTGAGCACCGCGTACTGCATCGCGTTCAGCCCGAAGGGCGCGAGCTCGGCGTCCAGTCCGGCAAGCAGCGAGGCGCGCGCGCGCGCCATCAGGTAGCCGACGCTCAATCCCCCTTCCGGGAGTTGCGCCGCCGGTTCCGGCTCGGCTTTGATAGTGGCTCTGCGACTCACGAGACCCGCGGTGGCGGCAGGCGCCGCCGCACTTCGCAATTACTGCCGATAAGAATACTGCCTCGGCAATTATTTGTCGACTATACCAAAGGGGGAGGCGCCGGGTGCTCGGGAAAAGACCCCCTCATCGAGCGGCTGGATGCGGCGCGGCGCCGCTGAAGACGTCCGGCCCGAATACCTGCGGACCGGCCGCGGCCGCGTAGCCGAGAGGCGGGAGGCCGAAGAGCGCCTCGACGGTCTTCAGGAGCGAGTAGTGGTTGTACGGCATCGCTGACACGGTTCCGGGCTTCGCGAACGGCGAGAGCACCACCGCTCCCACGCGCCCGCCGCCCGGACCGTTGAAGCCCGGCGCGTAACGCGCCCCCGGGAGCGGCTGCTCGCCGCAGCAGGCGCCCGAACCCTCGCGGCCGATCCCGTCGGCCTCGTCGAAGGTCACGATCAGCATGCCGTCGGCGCGGAACGCCGCGGAGTTGAGGATGAGCGGTACCCACTGCCTGAGGAAGGTGTTGATCGCCTTGAGTCCCCCCTCGCGCCCGTCGACGCACCTGGGATCGTGGCCGTCGCTGCAGAGGTTGGGCGTGATGAACACGAAGTTCGGAGTCGTGGCGGCGCTCGCGAGGTCCTGAGGCAGGCGGTCGAGATTCACGACGCGTGCGTCGCAGCGTGCCGCATCGTCGATGATCGTGTGGAACCAGACGAATGGATCGTGCTTGGCGGCGTACTGGTCGCCGCGCCGTGCGACACTGGTCGGATCGGCCGCGCCGAGCGGCACGTGCCCGCAGGTGGCGGGCTCGCGCTGCGGATCGTTGCCCATGTCCTCCATGTAGCCCTTCCAGCTGAGGCCCGCGGCCTCGAGCTGATCCGGCAGCGTCTTGACGATGGCCGGGTACACGCAGCCGGAGCCGAGCGCCTGGCCGTCGGCATTCAGCGCTGGCGCGCTGAGGCGGAAATCGCTGTAGGTCGGGCAGTCGAGCTGGGTCTCATGGTTCGGTGCCTGCCCGCTGATCATCGCCACATAGTTGTCGAGGCTCGCATGTCCGATCGCGTAGTACTGCGTGAGCAGCACTCCCTGCGCCGGGAGCGTATGCGCCAGATAGGGGGCGTGCGAGCGCGGCGCGAAGGTGTGCGAGTAGCTCATATTCTCGAGCACCAGCACGAACACGTGGCGGATCGGCGGCAGTGCGGGCGCCGCGCCGGCGGTGGCCTCAGCCGCAAGGCCGGCGGGTGGCGCGACCGCGCTGAGGATGCCGAGGAGCGGAACGAGTGCGCGCAGGGACATTCAGCCTCCGGTTGCCTGAGAAGGAGCGGCCGCGTGCTGCGGGGCCAGCCGCATCGCTTTGGTAAACAACACCCCGCACGCCATCGTGAGCAGCGCCGCCGTCAGGAACGCGGCCCCCGGGAAATGCAGCGCGGCGTCTCCCCGGGAAAAATAACCGAAAACCTGGGTCATCAGCGGGGGACCGAAGATCGAGCTGAGACTATAGAGGCTCGCCACGGCGCCCTGCAGCTCGCCCTGGGCGTTGGCGGGAATCTGCCGCGAGGCGAGCGCATTCATCGAGGGATAGGTCATCGCAAAGACCGCCGTGCTGAGCGCGACCACATACATCATCCAGCCGGCCGGAACGAGCGCATAGCCGAGATAGGCGATCACGGCGGCCACCATGCCGGCGGCCGCGGCGGGCCGCTCCCCGCCGAGCCACGGGATCAACACGCGGGTGAGCAGGCCCTGGGCGAGCGCCATCACCGTCCCGACGAAGGCGAGCGAGTAGCCGACCTCGGCGCTCGTCCAGTGAAACTTCGAGATCGTGTAGAAGGCCCAGGTGCTCGGCAGCACCTGGTGGCCGAGCTGCCAGAGGAACAACGCGCCCAGCAGCCAGGTGACGGCCGGATATTCGAGGATCTGACGCAGCGTTCCCAGAGGATTCGCGCGCTCCCATTCGAACCGACGGTGCGAGCCCGGCGGCAGCGACTCAGGCAGCGCCACGAGACCCAAAGTGCCGTTGGCGAGCGCGATGACGCCGGCGGTAAAGAACGGGGCACGGGGACCCAGGCCTCCGAGGAGTCCGCCGATCGCGGGCCCGAGGATGAAGCCGAGGCCGAAGGCCGCGCCCATGAGGCCGAAGCTCTGGGCACGCTTCTCCGGCGGGGTGATGTCCGCGACGTAGGCGTACGCGGGCGTGAACGAGGCACCGGCGATCCCGGCGATCGCGCGTCCCGCGAACAGCCAGCCGATCTTGGGCGCAAAGCCCATGATGAGGTAGTCGACTCCGAGCGCGAACAAGGCAAACAGCAGCACCGGGCGTCGGCCGAAGCGATCGCTCAGGTTTCCGAGCACCGGCGCGCAGAAAAACTGCAGCAGCGCGTACACGAACGCGAGCCCGCCGCCGTAGCCGGCCGCGCGGTCCACCGCCACGCCCGTCAGCTCCATGATGAGGCGCGGCAGCACCGGCAGAATGATGCCGAATCCGATCGAGTCGACCAGCACGGCGATGAAAATGAAGACGAAGGCGGCGTTGCCGGCTGGTCGCGAGCTCATGGGGCCTTTCGTGACGGCGGGCTATCTTAGCCGAAGCTCCGCCACGCGGCCGCGCAGCCAGTAGACCGGAAGCCCGGCGGCGATGATGAGCAGCGTGACCCCGGTGTTGACCGGGTCGGTCACGAGCGCGTTCGCCACCATCCCGGCCGAGGCGAGCAGGAACACCGCGGGCACGATCGGATAGCCCCAGACGCGGTAGGGACGCGGCAGCTCCGGCCGCCGCCGCCGCAGCACGAACACCGCCGCCACCGTGAGCGCGTAGAAGGGCCAGATCCCCAGGATGAACTTGTCGGCGAGCTGTGCGAAGTCATTCGCGAGCACGTACACCACACCGAGCGCGGTGCAGATCACGATCGCCACCGACGGCGTGTCGAAGCGCGGCGAGACGCGCGCCACGGCGCGAAACAACAGGCCGCGGTCACCCATCGCGAAGAAGATCCGCGCCCCCACCAGCATCGAGGCGTTGAGGCCGCTGAAGGTGGCGAGCATCACCAGTCCCGCGATCAGCCCCGTGCCGATACCGGCGAGCAGCGGGATGCGGGTCGCGACCGTGGTGGCGATCAGCTTCGAGTTCGCCATCTCCGCGAGCGGCAGCACGTAGATGAAGGCGAGGTTCACGAACAGGTAGACCAGCGCGACACTCACACTGCCGGCGATGAGGGCGCGCGGCAATGTCTTCTGCGGATTACTGATCTCACCGCCAATCATCGCCACGTCGGCCCAGCCGTCGTAGGTCCACATCACCGGGACGAGCGCCGTGGCAAGCAGTGACAGCGACAGGGCGCCGCTCCATGCCGGGGTGAAATGCGCCACGTTAGCGCCGCGCGCGGTGCAGGCGAGGAGTCCGAGCGCCACCACTGCGCCATACTTGGCGTAGGTCGTCACGCTGAGCACCGCCGCGGCGCGCCGCACGCCCACGTAGTTCAGGAGCCCCACGACGACGATCGTGAGCGCCGCGACCTCGCGCACTTCGGCTGCGGTCAGCGGCAGGAAATAACCGAGGTACTCCGCAAATATGGTGGCGATGGCGCCGAGCGCCGCGGCCCGCACTACCGTGAGCTCGGCCCAGCCGAAGAGGAAAGCGGGGACGGGACCAAAGGCTTCGAGGATGTAGGCGAACATGCCGCCCGAGCGCGGCAGGGATGCGGCGAGCTCGGCGAAAGTGAGTGCGCCGCACAGGGCCATCACGCCGCCGAGCACCCAGCAGAGAATCACCGATCCCGGATCGTGCAGGAGGCCCGCGACCGTGGCGGGGACGCGGAAGATACCGCTGCCGATCGTGATGCCGATCGACACGGCGACGGCATTGAGCAGCCCCACCGAGCGCGGCATGCGCTCGCCCCATGCATCGGCCATCGCGAGACCCCTGAGTGTTCTCGAGGTCCCGCGAGTCTAGTGCATGGGCGGCGTCGTCCGCGCGGAAGTTCGCTCAGCGTTCGGCATCGGGCTGGTTCTGCTGGGCCAGCGCCGATTGCAGGTCGACGGACGAGGCGACGACGTTCTTGATGGCGCGGCACTGCCCGAGAGTGGCGCCCCCGTAGCTGTTGACCGGGAAGTACTTGACCTGCCAGGTCGTGAAGCCCCAGACATCGAGGCCGGCCTTCAGGTACCGGTCGGCGCGTTCGGCGGCCTCGCAGTCGTACTGCGAGCGATTCGCGTGCTGCTGCAGCTCGCGCAGCAGCTCGTTGCGCGCGCGCGCTTCCGACTGCTGTACCAGCGTCTCCTTGAGGCTCATGCCGGCGCCCGCGCGGCGCGGCTTGTGCTGCACCCTGAACTCCGGATCCGCGTACGGGTCCTGGGTGATGTTGACCGCCTCGTGGACCGCCTCGGGCGCAGGTGGAGGCGTGAGCGATGCGCTGCGAACCGGCGGCGCGCCCTGCTCCGCGACGTGTGCCGCGGGCGCAGCATCGAACAGGTTGGCTTCCGCGTTGCGCGCGGATTTCGCCGCGAGATAGTCGCTCACGGCCCAAACGCCGAGCGTGAGGAGCGCCGCGCTCACCCCGACCGGGGCCGCGTACCTGATCACGGCGCTGAGCACGGTCGGTGCCGGAGTCGCGCGCATCGTGCGCGCCCGCGCCAACAGATCGCCCTGCCGCCACCAGACGACGAGACCCCGCAGACCGTATAAGGCGCCCTGGGCGATGAGAAAGCCAATGACCGTGCCGATGACCAGTTGAGTCATGCTCATACACGCAATTTTGCTCGCCAGCGCCGGGTCGCGGAGGCGCTGCAGCTGCTATCTGTGAGCGGGGTCACGCCGCAGGCCGCGGGAGCGTGCGCAGCGCACACGGCGAGACGACAGGCGGCACCCGGATAATCGGCAGCCATGCAATTACGCGCCGTTCTGTTCAGCGCGCTGGCCGCAGGGGGGCTTTGGCAGGCCGTCGAGCGGTGGCAGCTGCGGCCCGTGCACCCGCCGGACGGACCGATCGCCCCGGGGGAACCGCTGCAGACCGACCTGGAGGAGACGCCGGCGGTCACGATCCTGGGGCACTGGCGGCTCACGCCGCGGGCACGCTACGACATCACCGCACGGATACTCAGCCGCGAGGATTATCACATCGACCCGCTCTCCGATCTCATCCCGGAGGATCTGGCACTCGGCTGGGGACCCATGTCGGACAACCGCGTCCTGAGCGCCTTCGAGATTACGCAGGGCGCGCGCTTTTATTCGTGGATGCCGAAACAGCCCAACCTGCCCATCCCGCGGCAAGTCGTGATCGAGCACAGTGCCAACACCCATGTGATACCGGCCGATGCAGCGACGCGCCGTCAACTCGAGCGTTTGCGTGTCGGCCAGGTCGTGCATCTGACGGGTTTCCTGGTCGATGGCGTGCGGGATGACGGCGCATACATACACACCTCGCTGACTCGCAAGGACACCGGACCTGGCGCCTGCGAAGTGGTCCTCGTGGAGATGGCGGAAGTGGAGCCGGCGAACGGCGGCTGAGGAATTCCAGCCCGGCAGCGCCATGCATGCGCGGCGGTCTCGTGCCATCATTTACCCATGCCAGCTGACAAGAGCCCGGCGGCCGCCGCGAGAGACGCAGCACTGGCGCTGGTCGATGAAGGAAACGCGCTCGAGGAACAGGGTAGAAGCGAGGAGGCGATGCAGCGCTACGAGGCCGCCGTCAAGGCGGACCCGGGATGCGCGCGAGCACATCTCAATCGCGGCAACGTACTCTTCAGCCGTGCGCGGATCGATGAGGCCCGCAGCGCCTACCAGCAGGCCGTAGCGTGCGACCCGCGCCATGCGGGAGCCCACTTCAATCTGGGAAACCTGAACGCGCGGGCCGGCGACTATCCGCGGGCCCTGCAGAATTACCAGGCGGCCATCGGTATCAAGCCCGACTTCGCCGATGCGTTCGTCGCGATGGCCAACGTGCTCGACAGCCTGGGACGCAGGCCCGAAGCCATCGGGAGCTACCAACGGGCGCTCGCCATCAATCCGGGTTACGCCGAGGTGCATTTCAATCTGAGCGTGGTTGCGAAGGCCGAGGGGCGCCATGAGGAGGCGGCCGCGAGCCTGCGCCGGGCCACGGAGCTGCGGCCCGACTACGCCGAGGCGCAGCACGCGCTCGGCATGATCGAAAGCAGTCTCGGGCATCTCGATGCCGCGGAGGCGAGCCTGCGCCGCGCCTGGTCCTTGAGGCCCGACTCGGAGGAATTTCTCTACGACCTGGGGCTGGTCCTGGTGACGCGCAGGAAAACTCCGGAGGCCGTGCATCTGATCGTGCGCCAACTCGAGCGTGCGCCGACCTGGATGATGAAGACGGCCTTCGCCACCTGCGTGGCGCGAAC
>DASPOP010000130.1:0-16709 GCA_035625955.1 Steroidobacteraceae bacterium
GAGGCGCGGTAGTGGCCGGGCTTCGGCACCACCGCCTTGGTCGCATCGACCTCGCGATCGAGGACGTCGCGCGGGATTTCGAGGTATACCGGCCCCGGAGCGCCATTGAAGGCCTCGCGGCAGGCCATCGAGATCATGTCGGCGACCCGCTCGGTGCTCGGCACGGAAGCGGCGAACTTGGTGATTGGCGACATCATGTCGACGTGCGGCAGGTCCTGGAGCGAGCCCATCTTGTGCTGGCTGAGCGCTCCCTGGCCGCCGATGTGCAGCACCGGACTCTCGGAGCGGAACGCGGTGGCGATACCCGTTACGGCGTTGCAGCAGCCGGGACCGGCGGTGGTGACCACGCAGCCGAGGCGGCCGGTCTGACGGGCGTAGCCGTCGGCGGCATGGGCGGCGACCTGCTCGTGGCGCACGTCGATGATGCGGATACCTTCATCGATGCAGCCGTCATAGATGTCGATGATGTGGCCGCCGCAGAGGGTGAAGATGGTGTCGACGCCTTCGTTCTTCAGTGCCTTCGCGACCAGATGGCCGCCGGAGACCACACCGGCGTCGCGGCTCTTTTTCTTCAGCGTGTCTTCCGCGGTCGTCGTCGCGCCGCGTTCCGCAGCCTTGGTGGTCGTTTCGGGCATGTCAGCCTCCGTACCTCTCGACAGCAGCCCCGCGAGGCGAGCGGGCGCCGCGGTCAGGCGCAGCGCCCACGCTCTCGCGGGATCGTCCTTCCCTCGTTCCTCAGTGCGCCGGCGCCGGGGTCGCGCTGCCGACGCCCTTGCCGGTGCGGTTGGTGTAGGCACTCCGCAGGGGCTTCAGCACGATGACGGCCGCCAGCGCCGCGATGATGTTCATCGCCGCCGCGCCGTAGAACACCACGTGCCAGTCGCCTTTGGCCGCCAGCAGGCTGGTGTACGGCACGAGGATCGCGGCCGTGCCCTTCGCCGTATACATGAGCCCCGTGTTGGCGGTCGCGTAGCTGGCGCCGAAGGTGTCCGTCACGGTGGAGGGGAACAGACTGTAGATCTCGCCCCAGCCGAAGAACACCAGTCCGCTCAGGAGCACGAACAACACAGGATTGCTGCCCAGATTGCCGAGCGCGATGATGCCGATGCCTTCGAGCAGGAAGGCGATCAACATGGTCTGCTCGCGGCCGATCTGGTCGGACACCCAGCCGAAGAACGGGCGTGTGAGGCCGTTCAGTATCCGGTCGAGGAACAGTGCGAAGGTGAGGGCCGGCATCGTGAGTCCGATCAGGCTCACCGGGATCTCCGCCACCTTGTAGTCCTTGGCGATCGGCGCAAGCTGCGCGGTCGCCATGAGCCCACCGGCTGCCATCAGGATGAACATGATGTACATGACCCAGAAGACCGGGGTCTTGAGCATCTCGAGCGGCGTCGCCTGATAGCGGCTCGCGCCCGGAGCGATCTTCGGCGCCGCCGCCGCGAAGCCCGCCGACGGCGCCAGGATCAGCATGCCGACGACGACGACCACGATGCCCTGGAAGAGGCCGAAGGTCATGAAGGTCTGCTGGTAGCCCTCGCTCTTGATCATGTTGGCGATCGGGATGATGGTGGCTGCCGACCCCATGCCGAAGCCCGCCGCCGTCAATCCCGCAGCGAGCCCGCGGCGGCCCGGGAACCACTTCACCGCGTTGCCGATACAGGTGCCGTAGACCGCTCCGGCGCCGATTCCGCCGACGATCCCCGCGAAGTAGAACATCCCGAGAGAGTCGGCATAGGAGTTCAGGACCCAGGAGAGGCCGGCGAGCACACCGCCGCCCACGATCATCCAGCGTGGTCCGATCCTGTCGACTATGTAGCCCTCGACCGGGACCAGCCAGGTCTCGAAGAGAACGAACAGGGTGAAGGTCCACTGGATGGCGGCCTTCTCCCAGTGGAACTTGGCCCCGATCGGGCCGACGAACAGCGTCCAGCCATACTGGAGGTTCGCGACCATCACCATGCAGATGATGCCGATGATCAGCTGGGCCCAGGGGTTGGCAAAGGCGGAGGTCGATTGAGGCTTCGAATCGGTGACCATCGAGATTCCCCCTATGACTGAATGAGCCTTGTCGGCGGACGGGTCAGAAACTTGAGTCCGGCGGGTGCGTCTTGAATCGACCGATGGGCCTCGTCGCCGGTGAGCCCGCTGGCATTCGACCGCTTCGCAAAGCCCTGGAATGGTGCATGGGTCGTGCTGGTTTTGAGGTGGCGGCCGAACATATGTGATATATCTTGAGCTTGTCAATAGAATGCAATGAGGCCAGAACTACGCTGAATAAGAGCCTCAATGAGGGATTACTGAGGCGCTAGCTTCGCTGGATGACCCGCAGCTGCACCAATTTCGTGCATGAGCCGCAGTGGTGGTATGTGATATGCCAGCAACATTCCGTTACTATTTCGAAGCAACGAAAGGCCGAGCGACCACGTACGCTACGTCCTACCGGGCATTCGCCCAGGCACTTCTAAAATGAATCAGATGCCCGGGAGAACGCCTGAAGAGGAATCCATGGGGCATTCCCGCAGGAGCAACGTCGCATGAGTGCGCTCGCTACCGTCCGTCACCGGCGGGGAGCCGGCGGCCTGGGGCTACGCCCGCTCAACCCGGTGAGCCTCAAGGATCAGGCCTATGTGCGCATCAAGGAAGCGATCGCCAACACCGATATCTATACCGACCGCCAGCCCGTGAGGCTCGATGAGCGGGAGCTGATGAAGGCGCTCGGCGTGAGCCGCACGCCGGTGCGCGAGGCGCTATCGATTCTGGAACAGGAGGGCTTCGTCAAAACGGTGCCGCGCCGCGGGATCTTCATCGTCCGCAAGTCCAGGCGCGAGATGATCGAGATGATCCAGATGTGGGCGGCGCTCGAGAGCATGTCGGCGCGGCTCGCGACGCTCACCGCGCCGGACGCGGCGATCGGCAAGCTGCGCCACCTGTTCGACGAGTTCCAGAGCTCGCCGCCCTCGGAGCACCTCGACGAATACTCCGACGCCAACATCGCCTTTCATCAGGCGATCATCCGCCTGGGCGGCTCGCGGCTGATCGAGGACGCGACGCGCAACCTGTTTCTGCACGTGCGCGCCATCCGCCGTGCCACGATCTCGCAGAACAATCGTGCCGCGCGCTCGATCATCGATCACCTGAAGATCATCGAGGCGCTCGAGCGGCGCGATACCGAGCTGGCCGAGCGGCTGACGCGCCAGCACACTCTCGATCTCGCCGCGCACGTCGATCGCTACTGCGACTTTCTCGATTGACGCGCCGGGCGCGCCGCGCGCGCGCCGCCAGGCAGGTCCAGGCTCACCAGCCGCTCGATGAGCGCAGCCCCATCGCGCAGCAGGAACTCCTTGAAGGCGGCCGCGACCGGTGGCAGCCGTTTGGCACGGTTGTGCACCAGATACCAGTGCAGCATCGCGGGAAAACCCTGTACGTCGAGCACCACCAGGTTGCCCGCCCGCAGGTCGAGCGCCAGCGTATGAGCGGAGAGGAATGCAATGCCGAAGCCGGCGACTACCGCCTGCTTGATGGTCTCCGTGCTCTGGATCTGCATCGCAATGTTGAGGCGCGGGAATTGTCGCCCGAACACCTCACGCATGGAGTTCCAGGTGTCGGAGCCGTGCTCGCGCTGCACGAAGCGCTCGCGGCTCAATGCCGAGCGCGGGATCTGCCGCACCCCGGCGAGCGGATGATCGGGCGCGGCGACGATCACGTACGGATGTGGCGCGAACGGCATCGCGACCATGTCCATATCGCGCGGCGGACGGACCATGACCGCGAGGTCGGCGAGATTGTCGGCCAGCTGCCGCAGTAGTCCCTCGCGATTGTGGACCGTGAGATTGAAGGTGATGCCGGGGTGGCGCGCGCCGAAGGCGGCGAGCACCCGCGGGAAGAAGTAATCGCCGGCGCTGATCACGGCGACGTTGAGCCGCCCGCCGGTAACCCCCTTCAGCTGCGCGATCGATTCATCGGCCTCGTGCAGCCGCTGCGTGATCGCCCGCGCGCACTGCACCAGTTCCTCACCCGCGGGCGTGAGATAGGTCTTGCGGCCGATGCGCTCGAACAGCGGCAGTCCCACTCCCGCGGCCAGCTCCTTGATCTGCGTCGAAACGGCCGGCTGCGTCAGGTGCAGCTCTTCGGCGGCGCGCGAGAAGTTCATGTGGCGCGCCGCGGCCAGAAACACCCGCAGCTGCCGCAGGGTTATGTGCTTCATCGCCTTTCAGCATAGCGCCGCTGCTCCCCTGATGTATATAGAGAACGATATGACCGTGATAGAAAGCTTTGACTTTTCATATGATCGAAGCGGTCGTAGTCTTGGCTGCAGTCGCCCTCGTGGCTCTTACTCAGCGGCGTTTCCCGCCGCAGGATGCGACCGTGACAGCAACAGTTCTTGCCAACGATCCTCTGGCCGCGGAGCTCGCGGCCTATAACCAGGCCTTCTGCGAGCTGGAGCTCCCCTGGCGCTGGGACGCGACGACACTGAGTCAGCTGAAGAGCATCGCGTCGGACTGCGATGTGGTTGGCGCCTATGTGGAGAGGAGCCAGGCGCACCTGTTGCGGGCCTACGAGAAGGCGTTCCTGCGCGAGCTGGTGCACACGACCTGCGAGCGCTACCGCGCAGAGACCTCCGCCGCCGCGCGCTGAAGATCCGGCCAGGAGGCAAGCGAGGCCGCACCTCGCCCACCCCCGGACCCGCGCCGCAGCGGGGATCGGGTAAGCTAACGCAATGACTCCCGGCGGCAGGATCGATCCGGCGCGCGCCTTCACGCCGCTCGCCATCGCGGTACTCACCATCTCCGATTCGCGCGACGCCGCGAGCGACACCTCGGGCGACCTGCTCGCCGAGCGCATCGGCGCCGCGGGTCACCGCCTGGGGGCGCGCGCCCTGGTGCGCGACGACAAGCGCCTGATCCAGGAGCGGCTGCGCGGCTGGATCGACGATCCCGGCATCGATGTAATCATCACCACGGGCGGCACCGGTCTTACGGGACGGGACGTTACCCCCGAGGCCGTGCGCGAGCTCCTCGACAAGGAGCTCGAGGGCTTCAACGTGCTCTGGCACCTCATCTCCTACGAGACGGTCGGTGTCTCGACGCTGCAATCGCGGGCGTGCGCGGGCCTTGCCCGCGGCACGGTGATCTATGCGCTGCCGGGATCGAACGGCGCCTGCCGTGACGGCTGGGACCGGCTGATCCAGCCGCAGCTCGACAGCCGCCATCGCCCCTGCTCGATCGTGGAAGTCATGCCGCGCTTTCAGGAGCGCTGAGTCCGTATGGCGCCGGCCGGGTACACCGTGGCGGCCGCGCGCGCGGCGATCCTCGCCGGCATCAAACCGCTGGCCTCGGAGCCCGTCGCCATCGAGGCGGCGAATGGCCGGACACTGGCGCAGGCGGTGATCGCGACCCGTGCACAGCCGCCATTCCGTGCCTCGGCCATGGACGGCTATGGCGTTCGTGCCGCGGACCTCGGCTCCGGGCCCTTCACGTTGCTCGGCAAGGCGGCGGCCGGCCACTCCTACGCCGGTGCGCCGCTGCGCGCCGGCGGCGCGGTCCGCATCTTCACCGGCGCGGCGATTCCCGCGGGCGTCGACTGCGTCGTGCCGCAGGAGCGCGCACGGCGCGAGGGCGATTCGCTATGGCTCGAAACGGCCGCACATCCACGCAGCAACATCCGCGAGGCCGGTGTCGACTTCGGCGCCGGCGAGGTGCTGGTGCGCGCCGGCGTGCAGCTCAACGCCCGCCATACCGCTCTCATCGCCGCATCCGGCGCCGCCACCGTGCAGGTGACGCGGCGGCCGCGTGTGGCCGTGCTCGCCACCGGGGATGAGCTGGTAGAGCCTGGCGCGGCCGCCACCGCTCACCAGATCTTCGACTCGGTGAGCTTCGGCGTGGCTGCCGCGATCGGGGAGTGGGGTGGGGAGGCGTTGCGTCTCGCGATCCGTGCCGACTCCACGGCGGCGATCGCAGCCGCGGCCGGCGACGCGCTGCGGCGGGTGGACCTGCTGGTCGTCATCGGCGGCGCTTCGGTGGGGGACTACGATGTCGTGAAGCAGTCTCTCGGCGGCTTGGGCCTCGTGATCGCGTTTGAGCGCGTCGCGATCCGTCCGGGCCGGCCGACCTGGTTCGGGCGGGCCGTGGACCAGCAGGTGCTGGGACTTCCGGGCAATCCGGCGGCGGCCCTCGTATGCGCGCACCTGTTCCTGCGGCCGCTGCTCGCCGCGCTGCTCGGCCGCGGCTCGGACCCCACGGGCGCGACGGCGCTCCTCGAGGGCGAGGTCGCCGCGAGCGCGGCCGACGAGTGCTACCTGCGTGCCGTTGCGGACTGCGGCGGCGACACGCAGCTGCGCGTGCGCCCCTGCGACAACCAGGACACCTCGCTCCTCTCGGTATTCGCCGCGGCGAACGCGCTCATCCGCCGGCCAGCGCACGCGGGCGCGGCCGCAAGCGGCGAGCGCGTCGAGCTGCTCTGGCTATGAGCCTCGGACCCTCAGCGGACGCGCGCATTCCGCTCGGCATGAGCGGTCTCAGCGTGGCGCCGCTCGGCTGGGGCATGTGGCGTCTCGGCGAGCCGGGCGAAGCGAGTCCGCGCGAACGTGTGGAAGCCGCGCTCGAGGCCGGCTGCACGTTGTTCGATACCGCCGATGTCTATGGCTATCGGCGCGGCGGCGGCTTCGGGACCGCCGAATCGCTGCTCGGCGCCGTGCTGCGCGAGGCACCGCGGCTGCGCGACCGTATGGTGCTCGCCTCCAAGGCCGGCATCACCCCGCCGGTGCCCTACGACTCCTCCGCCGAGCATCTGATCGCGGCGTGCGAGGCATCCCTCGGGCGTCTCGGCGTCGAGTACCTCGACCTCTATCAGATCCACCGCCCGGACCTGCTCGCTCACCCGGGCGAGGTTGCCGAGGCCCTGGAGCGGCTGCGGCGCGCGGGCAAGATCCGTGCGGCGGGCGTGTCGAACTACAGCGCGGCGCAGTTCGAGGCGCTCGCCGGGCATCTGCCCTTCGCCATCGCCAGCGTGCAGAACGAGCTCTCGCCGCTCGCCATCGAGGGGCTCACCGACGGCACGCTCGATGCCGCCATGCGGCGCGGTACCGGGGTAATCGCCTGGTCGCCGCTCGCGCAGGGCCGCCTCGGGACGCCGCCGGGCGCGCTCTCGGACAGCCCGCGCACCGATCGGGTGATTGCCGCGCTCGAGGTGATCGCGCGGCGCGACGGAACCTCGCGCACGGCGGTGGCCTACGCCTGGATCATGGCGCATCCGGCACGGCCGGTGCCGCTGATCGGCAGCCAGAATCCCGCGCGCATCCGCGAGGCACGCACTGCCTATGCGGTCCACCTGACGCGCGAGGACTGGTACCGCATCCTGGTCGCCTCGCGCGGCGCGCCCATGCCCTGAGGCGGGCGCAACAGACACTGGAGGCACTCATGAACGAGCAAGTCGCGACCATCAACCACGCGAAGGACACCATGCTCGAGATGGCGATCCGCTTCGGTCCGCGGCTGTTGACGGCGATCCTGATCCTGGTGGCCGGCTTCATCGTCGGCAAGTGGGTGAGCGGCTGGTTCGCGGGGGTGCTGGGACGGCGCGAGCTCGAGCCGCCCATCCGCGCGCTGTTCACGCGCATCGTCTGGGCGCTGTGCGTGCTGTTGTTCGGGATCATGGCGCTGCAGAACCTCGGAGTGGAGCTGCTGCCGCTGGTGGCCGGGCTCGGCGTCGCGGGGGCGGGGGTGGCGCTCGCCACCCAGGGCGTCCTCAGCAACGTGGTGGCCGGCCTCTCGATCATCTTCTCCAAGCCGTTCAAGGTCGGCGAGTACATCGCGATCGCCGGAGTCGAGGGCGCGGTGGAGAGCATTACGCTCTTCAGCACTACGCTGCTGCATCCCGACCGCTCGCGTGTCGTGGTTCCGAACCGCAAGATCGTCGGCGAGATCCTGCATAACTACGGCCGCGTGCGTCAGCTCGACTTCACCGTGGGGGTCGCCTACGACACCGATCTCACGGCCGCGCTCGCCATCATCCGCGAGGTGCTGGCGGCGAACCCGCGCGTTCTCCAGGACCCGGCGCCGGTCGTCGCGCCGCTGCAGCTGGGGGAGTCGGCGGTGGCGCTCGCCGTGCGCCCCTGGGTGCTGGTGGAGGATCAGGCCGCGGCCGGCGGCGAAGTGTGCGCCGCGGTGCTCGAGGCCTTCCGCGCCCGCGGCGTCGTCATGCCCTGCCCGCAGCGCGAAGTGCACCTGCGCCAGGTGTAAGCGCCGCCACCCCCGCTGCGGCTGGCGCCACCAGTCTCCCCCAGATAGGGTGGGGGGGTATGGTAAATAGCGATTGACTTTGCGCGCTACGCGTCCAACAATCGCGTCCGCGGCGGACGGCTTGCCGCCCGCTGTCACATAAGAGTCATACAAAGCCCTAATCCTGTTGCGCTCCTGAGTTCGTCCCTATGGAAACGCACGACCATCCGCCGGATGAGAACGGGCAGGCTGCGGGCGCGAACCAGCATGCGCACGCGCATGACCACACGCCCAGTGCGCGTGGCCGCGCCTTCTTCTGGGGAGGCATCGGCGGCGGGCTGCTGCTGGTCGTGCTGCTGCTCACCCACGGGTTCGGGTTGTGGGGCCGGGCCGGCGGTGCGCAACAGGCGCCGGCGCTGGTGCATCGGGGCGAGCGGCTCTTCGTCCCGGAGGGCTCGCCCCTGCGGCAGCGGCTCGCGGTGGCGCCGGCGCCCGTCGAGGAGCGCGGCGCCATCGTCACCGCGCCCGGGATCGTGGAGTCGGATCCGGCGCGCACCGTGAACGTGCTGCCTCCGGGGGCAGGCAGGGTCCGCGAGGTCAAGGTGGCGCTCGGCGATCGCGTGCAGCGCGGCCAGGTGCTCGCGACCCTCGACTCGCCGGATCTCGCCCAGGCGTACTCCGATCACGACAAGGCTGCGGCCGCCGCCGCGCTCGCCGCCCGCAATCTCAGGTACCAGGAGGAGCAGTTCCGGATCGGCGCGGCCTCGCAGCGCGACCTCGAGTCGGCGCGCAGCGACGACCGGCAGGCGGCGGCCGAGTACGAGCGCGCGCGCGTGCGGCTGCGCGCCATGGGCGCAGCCGAGGACGCGCAGGGTGCCGGAAGGCTGCTCATGGTGCGCGCCCCGGTGGCCGGCAGCATCACCGCCTTCGCGATCGCTCCCGGCGCCACCATCAATGACGACGCCCAATCGATCATGACGCTCGCGGACCTGTCGGTGGTGTGGGTGACGGCGCTCATCGCCGAACGCGACGTCGGCGGCGTGGCGCGCAACCAGGACGCCGAGATCAGCGTCGACGCCTATCCGGGCAAGGCGCTGCACGGCAAGGTGCTGTTCGTCGCGGACGTGATCGAGGCCGATTCGCGGCGCGACAAGACGCGCATCGCCCTGCCGAATCCGGACGGCTCTCTCAAGCCCAACATGTTCGCGCGGGTGACGCTGCGCGGGCCGGCGGTTCCACGGGTGGTGCTGCCGAGCTCAGCGCTGCTCATGAACAACGACCGCACCAGCGTCTTCGTCGCGGTCGCGCCCTGGACCTTCGAGCGACGCAGCGTGCAGCCGCTGCTCGAGGAGGGTACCCGGGTTGCGATCGAGTCGGGTGTGGCACCCGGCGAGCAGGTGGTCATCAAGGGCGGAATCCTGCTCAATGATTGACCAGTTGGTCGGCTTCTGCCTGCGACGCCGCATCGCGGTCATCGTCATCGCGGTGCTGCTCAGCATCTTCGGCGTCTACGCCTGGGAGACCCTGAGCGTCGAGGCCTATCCGGAGCTGGGCGACGTCGCGGCGCAGGTTACGACGCAGATGCCGGGGCTCGCCGCGGAGGAGGTCGAGCAGCTCATCACCGTGCCGCTCGAGCGCGAGATCAACGGCACGCCGGGCCTGCTGCTGATGCGCTCGGAGAGCACTTTCGGTCTGTCGCTCATCACGGTGCTGTTCCGCGACGGCTACGAGGATTACTGGGCGCGGCAGCGGCTGCTGGAGCGTATCGCTCAGGTCCAGCTCCCCGCCGGGGCCAGCCCGTCGCTCGATCCGGTCGCAGGTCCCGGCGGAGAGATCTACCGTTACACGCTCGAGTCCGACACGCGCAACCTGCAGGAGCTCTCCGAGATCCAGCGCTGGACCGTGATCCCGGCGCTCAAGTCGGTTCCGGGAGTGGTCGACGACACCAACTTCGGCGGCTTCACCACCGAGTACCAGCTCGACCTCGATCCGCGGCAGCTCGAGCACTACGGGCTCGGCATCAACGACGTCATCAACGCCGTCAACAACAACAATGCCAACGCCGCCGGCGGGCGCGTCTCGCGCGGCGACCAGAGCTACGTGATCCGCGGCGCGGGGCTGATCCGCAATCTCGCCGACATCGGCTCCACCGTGGTGAGCCAGATGAACGGCGCGCCCGTGCTGGTGCGCGACCTCGGGCGGACCACCCTGAGCCACCAGGAGCGCGGCGGCATTCTCGGCAAGGACAGCAACCCCGACACGATCGAAGGCATCGTGCTGATGCTGAAGTACCAGAATCCGTCGGACACGCTGCGCGGCGTGCACGCCAGGGTCGCGGAGCTCAACCGCCGGCTCGCCAGCCAGGACGTGCGCATCGTGCCCTATATCGACCGCGACGACCTGGTGCACGCCACCGTGCGCAAGGTCGGGCGCACGATCCTCGAAGGTATCAGCCTGGTATTCCTGATCCTCATCCTGTTCCTCGGCAGCCCGAGGAGCGCGCTGGTCGCCGGGGTGTCGATTCCGCTGGCGCTGGTGGCGGTGTTCTCGCTGCTGAACCTGACCCACGTCTCGGCCAACCTGCTGTCGCTGGGCGCGATCGACTTCGGCATCCTGGTGGACGGGGCGATCGTCGTCACCGAGGCGATCCTCAGGCGCCGCGAGGCCATGCCGACCGAGGAGCTGTCGGAGAGCGAGGTCAAGGCCGCGGCGGTGCAGGTGACGCGCCCGATCTTCTTCGCGAGCCTCATCATCATCACCGCCTACCTGCCGCTGTTCTCCTTCGAGCGCGCCGAGGCGAAGCTGTTCACGCCGATGGCGTACACGATGGCTTACGCGCTCTTCGGGGCGCTGCTCACCACGCTGGCGCTGGTGCCGGGTCTGGCCTATTACGCCTTCCGCAAGCCCGGTCGCGTCTACCACAACCGCTGGCTCGAGTGGCTGACGCACCGCTACGAGCGGGTGCTGGCGGCATGCATCGCGCAGCCGCGCATCATCTACGGCATCACGATCTTCGCCCTGCTCGCGGTCGTCGGGCTCGGTGCCACGGTCGGGCGGGACTTTCTTCCCGACCTCGACGAGGGGGCTCTGTGGCTGCAGGTGCAGATGCCGACCGGACTGTCGCTCAACAAGGCGAGCGACATGGCGAGCGACCTGCGGCGCGAGCTGCAGCGGTTTCCGGAGATCTCGTACGTGGTGACGCAGACCGGGCGCAACGACGACGGCACTGATCCCTGGACCATGTCGCACGTCGAGGCGCCGGTGGGGCTCACGCCCTACGACACCTGGCCGCACGGCGAGACCAAACGGCAGTTTCTCGACAAGCTGGCGGCCACGCTGCAGCGGGACATGCCGGGCTACTCGGTCGGCATCAGCCAGCCGATCATCGACGGCGTCAACGACATGATCGGCGGTGCCCACAGCCCGCTGGTGATCAAGGTCTACGGCGACGATCTCGCCATGCTGCGCCGGGTGAGTCAGGAGATGGTGGATGTGCTCTACACCATCCGCGGCACCTCGAGCGCCTCGATCTTCCAGGAGCCGCCGATCCCTCAGATCAACATCCGGGTGGACCGCGAGCGGGCGGCGCGCTACGGGATCAACATCGCCGACGTGCAGAACGTCATCCAGACCGGAGTCGGGCAGGCGCCGGTGTCGACGGTGTACGTCGGCGAGCGGGTCTACAATCTCACCGTGCGTTTCGTGGCCGCGAGCCGGGATTCACCCGAGTCGCTGGCGCGGCTGCCGGTGCGCACGGCGGGCGGCGTGCAGGTGCCGCTCTCGCAGGTGGCGGACATAGGGATGCAGTCGGGCGAAAGCACCATCACCCGCGAAAACGGCCAGCGCAATCTCACCATCCGCATCGACAACCGCGACCGCGACCTCACCAGCTACCTCGAGGAGGCGCAGGCCAGGATCGCGGCCCGCGTGCACTTCGACCCGGCCAGGGTGCGGCTCGAGTGGGGCGGGCAGTTCGAGAACCAGCGGCGCGCGGAGGCGCGGCTGCTGGTGATCCTCGGCCTGGTGATGGGGATGATGCTGATCTTCCTCACCATCGGCACGCGCTCGCTGCGCCAGGCGGTGCTGATCCTCGGCATCGTGCCGCTCGCGACGCTCGGCGGGCTGGTGTCGCTCCATCTGACCGGCCAGACACTCAATGTCGCCTCCGGGGTCGGCTTCATCGCCCTGTTCGGCGTCGCGGTGCAGAACGGCATCATCATGGTGGCGAACCTCAACCGCATGCGGAGCGCGGGCCTCGAGCTGCACGATGCGATCCTGCAGGGCGCGACCGAGCGGCTGCGGCCGGTGCTGATGACCGCCACCGTGGCGACGCTCGGCATGCTGCCGGCGGCCATCCACACCGGCGTCGGCAGCGATGTGCAGCGCGGCATCGCCACCGTGGTCGTCGGCGGACTCGCGATCTCGACCGTGCTCACGCTGTTCGTGCTGCCCTCGATGTATCACGTGATCGAGCACTGGGCGGAACGGCGGCATGGGGAGGCACGATGGGCCTGAGGCTCACCTGCACCTCGGTGGCGCTGCTCGCCGGCCTCGGCGGCTGCGCGGTGGGCCCGACTTTCCACCGGCCTCCTGCCCCGCAGGCGTCCGACTACGGCAGCGCGCCCGTGAAGGGCGAGACCGCCGCGAGCTCAGGGTTCGGCGGCGCGGCCCAGACCTTCACTCCCGGCCTCGATATTCCCGCGCAGTGGTGGCAGCTCTTCCAGTCGGAGAAGCTCAGCGCGCTCGTCACCCAGTCGCTCGCGGGCAATCCGAACCTTGCCGCGGCGCAGGCGGCGCTGCGCCAGGCGCAGGATCTCTACAAGGCACAGCGCGCGAGTCTCCTGCCCGTGGTGCAGGGCTCCTTCGACGCGCAGCGTGCGAAGAATCCGCTGCTGACACTGGCCAATCCGACCAGCCTCCCGCAGGCCAATCCTTACTACAACCTGTTCACCGCGCAGCTCAATCTCAGCTACATGCCGGACGTGTTCGGCGGTACGCGCCGCTCGCTCGAGGCAGCACGCGCGGGGATGAACGCCACGCGTTTCCAGCTGATCGCGACCTACGTCACCTTGAGCAGCAACGTCGTGGTCACGGCGGTGCAGGAGGCCTCGCTCCGCGGCCAGATCGCCGCTACGCAGCGGCTGCTCGAGCTGCAGCACATGATGACTGCGACCGTGGAGCGGCAGCGCGCGCTCGGCACGGCGAGCGAGCTCGACCTGCTCGCGCAACGGGCCGCGGAGGCGCAGACCGCGGCCTCCCTGCCGCCGCTCTCGCGGCAGCTCGGCCAGACACGCGATGCGCTGACCGCCTTGCTCGGCAGGCTCCCCGCCGACGAGCCGCCCGAGACCTTTGCGCTCGAGGACCTGACGCTGCCTGCGGAGCTGCCGGTAACGCTGCCCTCGAAGCTCGTCGAGCAGCGCCCCGATGTGCGCCAGGCGGAGGAGAATCTGCACGCGGCCTCGGCCGAGGTCGGCGTGGCGCTCGCCGACATGCTGCCGCAGTTCACCATCAGCGCCGATACCGGCTCGGCGGCGCTCGCGATCGACAAGCTCTTCACGCCCTACACCGGCTTCTGGAGCGCCGGCGCATCGCTCAGCCAGACGCTGTTCGATGCCGGCGCGCTCATCTACCGGCATCGCGCTGCGGAGGCGGCGCTCGATGAGGCCGCGGCGCAGTATCGCGCCGCGGTGATCCTCGCGTGTCAGAATGTCGCCGATACGCTCAAGGCGCTGCAGGCGGACGCCGCTGGGCTCAAGGCGAGCGCCGACGCTGACGCCGCGGCCCAGGCGAGCTTCGAGCTCGCACGCCGGCAGTTTGAGCTCGGCACGATCAGTGAGGTGGCGCTGATGAACAGCGAGCAGACCTGGCAGCAGGCGGAAATCGCGCTCACTCAGGCGCGGGCCGGCCGTTATGCGGACACCGCCGGTTTGTTTCAGGCCCTCGGCGGGGGCTGGTGGAACAGCTCCGAGGCATTGCTCAAATGAAACAGCTGGTGCTGCGGGAAAATCACGCCGGGGCGGCGGTGCTCACCCTCAACCGTCCCGAGAAGCTCAATGCGCTCTCCAAGGAGCTGATCGAAGCCCTCGATGAGCACGTCGAGGCGATCGCCCGCGAGGTCAAGACCGTCGGGCTCGTGATCCTGCGCGGCGCGGGCGGCAATTTTTCCGCCGGCCACGACATGCACGAGGTGCTGGCGCAGGTGAAGGCGCATGCCAAGCCGCACTACTACGTGGAGGTCATCGACAAGGTCGCGAATCTCCCCCAGCCGGTCATCGCCGCGGTGCAGGGTCACTGCTCGACCGGCGCGCTCGAGCTGGCACTGGCCGCCGATCTGATCGTGGCGGCCGAATCGGCGCAGTTCTGCGATGCCTACGCGCGCTGGGGGCTCACTCCGATCTGGGGACTCTCCTTGCGCCTGCCGCACCGCATCGGCACTTCCAAGGCGAGCGAGATGATGTTCACCTGCCGCAGCTACTCGGGGCGCGAGGCGCACGACATGCACCTGGTGAACTTCTGCTGGCCGGAGCAGCACTTCGAGACCGAGCTCGCCGCGCTGGCCGCCGACATCCTCGCCAACTCCTGGTACTCGAACCAGGTCGACAAGCGCGCCCTGCTCGAGAGCGATGCGCTGACGTTGCACGATGCGCACGGGCTCAACCTGTTCAAGAACGAGGGCCTGGCGCCGGATGCGGCGCAGCGGGTCGCCAGATTCTTCAAGCGCTAGGCCCTGGCCTGACGCGGCTCAGGGCCGATTGAGCGGCCTCAGGGCGTCTGAGTCGGAGAGCGGGTCACGGTGACCCTGATCGAGGGCGTGACGCTCGCGCTGAACTCGAGCACCAGCGGCTTTCCGGCCGGCAGCACGAACTCGACGATCTTGTAGGGAGTGCTGCAGCCGACACGCCCCTGGGCGTCGCGCGACGGCAGCAGGGCGCCGCCGGCGACCACGTCCACCCAGGCCGGCTGATCGAGCGCGAAGCGGTAGACGCCCGCGGTCTCGACCGTGAGCCGCGCCAGCCCCGCATAGGTGGCCTCCTCGGGCCAGGTCCGGCTCGGCGGCAGGCTGAAGGTCACCTCAGGTTGCGCCCGCAGCTCGAGCTCGTAGAGCCGGTCGGGGGTCAGCGCCGGCGCATCGGCGAAAGCCTTGCCGCTTGCAAGATCGACCGGCTGCTTGCTGAAGAGATCGCGCTCGTGGTGAACGTCCCAGGAGAACGCCGCACACGGGTCCACGGCCGCGTACGTGGGCGCGAACGGCAGCACCAGCACCGCCGCGAGCGGTGCGGCCTTGCGCAATAGACCCATCTGGCTCCCCCCGGCGCCATTCCCCTCAAGCGCGGAAGTATAAGCGAGCGCGCGCTGGCGAGCCTAAATAGAGATCTGCCGCCCGAGATCGATCAGCTGATCGCGCGGCACGTTGAGGTAATCGGGCATGTGCGTGGCATTGCGCAGCAGGAAGCCGAAGATCGCCGCCATCCAGCGCGGCAACCCACCCCGCTCGCGCGGCACGATGCGCTCGGAGCCGACGAAGTAGGTGAGCTTCTCCGGTACGACGCCGCAGCCGCGCGCGGCCAGCTGCCGCATGAGGTCCGGCATATCCGGCCGCTCCATGAAGCCGTAGCAGACGCTCGCCACCCAGAAGTCGCGCACCGGCTGCGCGAGCTGGATGCGCTCAGCCGGCGCGATGCGGGGGACCGAGGCCGTCTCGAGCGTCACCGCGATGACCTTCTCGTGCAGCGCGTGACTGTGGCGCACGTACCAGAGCATGACGGGCGGGGTGGCGTCCTTGACGCGGGTGAGGAATACGGCGGTGCCCGGCACGCGGGGCACCCCGTCGCGCGCGATCCCGGCGAAGAAGTCCGCGACCGGCACCGGGTTCTCGTGCACGCGCTCGCGAATCGCCACGAGCCCCCGGTGCCAGATGAACATGACGGCGTAAACGGCGGCGGCGAGCAGCAGCGGCACGTAGCCGCCTTCGAGGAGCTTCAGCATGTTGGAGGCGAAGAAGCTGCCGTCGACCACGAAGAACAGCCCCGCGCAGCTCAAGCTCGCCAGCAGGCCCCAGTTCCAGATGTCGCGCATGGCGGTGTAGAGCAGCGCGGTGGTCAGCAGCATGGTGGCCGATACGGCGATGCCGTAGGCGCCGGCCAGGTTGTCGGACTTGCGGAACGCGAGCGCCAGGGCCACGGTCACGATCATCAGCAGCCAGTTGACCGTGCCGACGTAGATCTGGCCGTAGCCCTCGTCCGAGGTCTGCGCCACCTTCAGCCGCGGCATCCAGCCGAGCTGGATCGCCTGGCGCGTCATGGAGAAGGCGCCGGTGATGATCGACTGGCTGGCGATGATGGTCGCTACCGTCGACAGCAGCACCAGCGGCACGAGCCACTCGCTCGGGCACAGGCGATAGAAGATGTTGCCCTCGGTCGGGGCGCCGGCGAGGACGATCGCACCCTGCCCGGCGTAGTTGAGCACCAGGCTCGGGAACACCAGCGCTGCCCA
>DASPOP010000131.1:0-10274 GCA_035625955.1 Steroidobacteraceae bacterium
TCGCGAAGCTCACCGGCACCTCGCAGGAGAGGTGCTCGCCGTCGCGCTCGAAGATCGCGTGCTCGCGCACCTGGACCTCGACGTACAGGTCGCCGGGCGGCCCGCCGTTGCGGCCCGCCTCGCCCTCGCCGGCGAGCCGTACGCGGTCGCCGGTGTCGACGCCGGCTGGCACCTTCACGGAGAGCTTGCGCGTGCGGCGCACGCGCCCCTGGCCGAGGCAGGTATCGCAGGGATTTCTGATGACGGTGCCCGAGCCGCGGCAGCGCGGACAGGTCTGCTGCAGCTGAAAGAAGCCCTGACTGATGCGCACCTGGCCCGCGCCGCCGCAGCTCTCGCAGGTGACGGGCTGGCTGCCCTTGGCGGCGCCGCTGCCGTGGCAGGCATCGCACTCGGCGAGCTTCGCCACTTCGATCTCCGCGGACGTGCCGAACACGGCCTCACTCAGATCGAGCGCGAGCTCGTAGCGCAGATCCGCGCCGCGGAACACCTGGGAGCGACCGCCGCGGCGCGCGCCGCCGAAGATATCGCCGAAGACATCGCCGAAGATGTCGCTGAAGGCATCGCCGGGGCCGAAGGGCCCGCGGCCGCCGCCGCGCGCCGCCGCCTCGAGGCCGGGGTGGCCGTGCTGATCGTAGAGCGCGCGCTTGTGCGCGTCGGTGAGCACTTCGGAGGCCTCCTTGGCCTCCTTGAAGCGTTCCTCGGCCTCCCGGTCGTTCGGGTTGCGGTCCGGGTGATATTTCATCGCCAGGCGCCGGTACGCCTGCTTGATCTGCGCCTCGGTGGCCGTGCGCGGTACGTCCAGTACCTTGTAGTAATCGCGCTTGGACATCTATTTTGTTATCGAACACCCTCACGGACGGCTGGCGCAGCCGGCGAAAGTCACGCCTTTCGCCGGCGGCAACGAAGCTGATGTCCGCCAAAATCGCCGCAGGCGATTTTGGCCAATGAACTACGACGCCTTGCGTCCCTTGTCCTTCACTTCCTCGAACTCCGCATCGACGACATCGTCCTTGCCGGCGCCACTACCGCCCGCGGCTCCCGCGCCCGCGGCTCCCGCCGCGGCGCCGGGCCCAGCCGCCCCGCCCTGCTGCTCGGCGTAGGCGCGCTGGGCGATCGCGGCCGAGGCCTGGGCGAGCGCCTCGGTCTTCTTCTCGATGACGTTGCGGTCATCGCCCTTCAGGGCCGTGCGCAGATCCGACACCGCCGACTCCACCTTGGCGCGCTCGGCCGCATCGGCCTTGTCGCCGAGGCTCGTGAGCGACTTCTCCACCGCGTGGATCAGGCCGTCCGCCTTGTTGCGCGAATCGACCAGCTCCTTGAAGCGCTTGTCCTCCTCGGCGTGCGCCTCGGCGTCGCGCACCATGCGCTTGATCTCCTCCTCGTTGAGGCCGCTCGAGGCCTTGATGACGATCTTCTGCTCCTTGCCGGTCGCCTTGTCCTTGGCCGACACGTTGAGGATGCCGTTGGCGTCGATGTCGAAGGACACCTCGATCTGCGGCATGCCGCGCGGCGCCGGCGGAATGTCCGACAGGTCGAACTTGCCGAGCGACTTATTGTCGCCCGCGCGCTCACGCTCGCCCTGCAGCACGTGGATGGTCACGGCCGTCTGGTTGTCGTCCGCCGTCGAGAAGGTGTTCGCTGCCTTGGTCGGGATGGTGGTGTTCTTCTCGATGAGGCGCGTCATGACACCGCCGAGCGTCTCGATGCCGAGCGACAGCGGCGTCACGTCGAGCAGCAGCACGTCCTTCACCTCGCCGGCGAGCACGCCCGCCTGGATCGCGGCTCCGACCGCCACCGCCTCGTCGGGATTGACGTCCCGGCGCGGCTCCTTGCCGAACAGGTCCTTGACGTACTTCTGCACCAGCGGCATGCGCGTCTGGCCGCCGACCAGGATCACCTCGGCGACGTCGGCGGTGGAGACGCCCGCGTCCTTGAGCGCGGTCTTGCAGGGCGCAACGGTCTTCTGCACCAGGTCCTCCACCAGCGACTCGAGCTTGGCGCGCGTCAGCTTGATGTTGAGGTGCTTCGGCCCCGAGGCGTCCGCCGTGATGTACGGCAGGTTGATGTCGGTCTGCTGCGTCGAAGACAGCTCGATCTTGCCCTTCTCGGCCGCCTCCTTGAGGCGCTGCATGGCGAGCGGGTCCTTGCGCACGTCGACGCCGGACTCCTTCAGGAACTGCTCCGCCAGGAAATTGATGATGCGCAGGTCGAAGTCCTCGCCACCGAGGAAGGTGTCGCCGTTGGTCGAGAGCACCTCGAACTGGCGCTCGCCATCGACCTCGGCGATCTCGATGATCGAGATGTCGAAGGTGCCGCCGCCCAGGTCATAGACGGCGATCTTGCGGTCGCCCCCCTGCTTGTCGAGTCCGTAGGCAAGCGCGCCGGCGGTCGGCTCGTTGATGATGCGCTTCACCTCGAGGCCGGCGATGCGGCCCGCGTCCTTGGTGGCCTGGCGCTGGGAATCGTTGAAGTAGGCGGGCACCGTGATGACCGCCTCGGTCACCGGCTCGCCGAGATAATCCTCGGCGGTCTTCTTCATCTTCATGAGCACGCGCGCCGAGATCTCGGGCGGGGCCATTTTCTTGCCCTGCACCTCGACCCAGGCGTCGCCATTGTCGGCCTTGACGATCCTGTACGGCACCATGCCGATGTCGCGCTGCACCACCTCGTCCTCGAACTTGCGGCCGATGAGACGCTTGATCGCGAACAGGGTGTTCTGCGGATTGGTGACGGCCTGGCGCTTGGCGGGCTGGCCGACGATCACCTCGTTGTCCTTGGTGAAGGCCACGATCGAGGGGGTGGTACGGTCGCCCTCGCTGTTCTCGATCACCCGAGGCTTGCCGCCCTCCATGATGGCCACGCACGAATTGGTGGTGCCGAGGTCGATACCGATTACCTTTGCCATGGGGTCACTCCGCCGCGAGATCTCTGAAAAAAGAGGGATAGTCTAGGGCCACTTCTTAGGGGTGGCCGGCTGGTCTTTCAAGGGATGAAGGCCTCCTGAGGGGCTCGGGTGAGCCCTGGGCGCGGGTCAGCCCGGAGCCCGGGCCACGATGACCCGCGCCGGCCGCAGCAGGCGCCCGTTGAGCTCATAGCCCGGCTGCACGACCTTGAGCACCGAGTTGGGCTCTGCCGTGGCTGAGTCCTGCATCATCATGGCGTCGTGACGGGCCGGGTCGAAGGGCTCGCCCAGGGGGTCGATCAGGGTGACGCCGAGCTTCTCCAGCGCTCTGCTGAGGAGCTTGAGGGTCGCCTCCTGGCCCTGGACGAGGCTGCGGGCATCGGCCGTGGCGGCGTTCTGCACCGCGAGCTCGAGGCTGTCGCGGACCGGCAGCAGCTCCGCGGCGAACTTCTCGAGTCCATAGCGGTTGGCCGCCTCCACGTCGCGCGCGGCGCGCTTGCGGACGTTCTCGAGATCGGCGACCGCGCGCAGGTATTGATCCCAGTGGCTGCGGGCGCGCTCCTCGGACTCGGCGAGCGCCTGGCTGAGTCTCTCGAGCTCGACCAGCTGGGCCGCCGTCTCCGGCAGCACGGTGGTGGGTTCGGCGGCGGCGGCCTCTGCTGCGGCGTCCCGTCGGGACTCGTTCGTTGTCATGGCGGCAGCGTGGGGCTCAGCGGCGCGAATTCAAGGCGGCGCCGAGCAGTTTAGCGGTCATATCGACGATCGGGATCACCCGCTCGTAGGCCATGCGGGTCGGCCCGATCACGCCGAGCACCCCCACCACGCCCTCGGCGTCCGCATAGGGGGCGGTGACCACGCTGCAGTCGTCCAGGATCTGGTAGCCGGACTCGTGGCCGATGAAGATCTGCACCCCTTCGGCCTTGAGGCTGTGGTCCAGGAGGTGCAGGAAGTCGCGCTTCTCGTTGAAGGCCTCGAACAGCCGCCGCAGCTTCTCGACGCTGGTGAGCTCGGCCACGCCCATCAGGTTGGTCTCGCCCTTGATGACGTACTCGAGGCGCTCCTCGCCACCGCCCTCGAACACCTGCTGCGCGACCGAGATCGCCTCCAGCATGATCTGGTTCATGTGCGCGTGCGTCTCGGCGAGCTGCCTGAGGATCTCCTGGCGCACCTCGCGCAGCGTGCGGCCGCGGAACTGCTCGTTGAGGTAGTTCGAGGCGCGCCTGAGCTCATCGGGCGAGTAGCGCCGCTCGAGCTGGATGATGCGGTTCTGCACCTCACGGTCGTTGAAGACCAGCACCACCAGCACGCGGTTCTCGGACAGCACCACGAACTCGATCTGGGTGATCGAGGCCGAGCGGGCGCGCGGCAGCGTGACGACGCCGGCGAGCTGGGTGGCGCTCGAGAGCAGCTGCGAGACCGCGGCGATCAGCTCCGTGGAGCTGTCGCGGCTGGCCTCGACCTGGCGGCGGATCTCGGCGGTCGCCGCCTCATCGAGCGGGCGCAGCTGCAGCAGGGTATCGACGAAGAAGCGGTAGCCCTTGTCGGTCGGCACGCGCCCGGCGGAGGTATGGGGCGAAGCTACGAAGCCGAGCTCCTCGAGATCGGCCATGACGTTGCGGATGGTCGCCGAGGAGAGCTGCAGCCCCGATTCACGCGAGAGGGCGCGCGAGCCGACCGGCAGGCCTTCGCGGATGTAGATCTCGATGAGGATGCGCAGCAGGTGCTGAGCCCGCTCGCCAAGGGCCTCGTCCCGAGCTTCGTGCGCCATAGACCCCCATGATGCACAGCCAGCGCGGGAATGCCAGTGGGCGCCAAGGCGCGGCCCGGGCACAAAAAGCCGCGCGAATGTGATCTGCGCCATTGGCCGGGGGCGGCGCCAGCATGTTACAAAGGCGCCGCCTCGCGTTCGGGCGAGGCGTTTAGTTAAGGCGTGAGCGGATGGCCTTTCCCGTTCGCAGCTGCGCGCTGGTCGGCAGATTCACCGACGCGCGCGTGGCCGAGACCGTCAATGCCCTGCTGCCGCACCTCAAAGGCCGCGGCGTGCAGGTACTGGTGAGCGACGCGGCGCCCGGGATCGATGTCGCCGGCGTGGTGCGCGTGCCGGAAACGGCGATCGCCGAGCGCGCCGACCTCGTAATCGCCGTCGGCGGCGACGGGACGCTGCTCTACGCGGCGCGCCTGGTGGCCCGTCACGGCGTGCCGCTGCTCGGCGTCAACCGCGGACGCCTCGGATTCCTCACCGACATCATGCCCCAGGACATGATGCCCTCGGTCGATGCGGCGCTGCGCGGTGAGCTGCAGTCGGACGAGCGCCCCCTGCTCGCCGCACAGCTGCAGACCGCCGGCGGGCGTGTGGCGCAGTCGCTGGCGCTGAACGACGTCGTCATGCAGAAGCACGACACCGGCCGCACGCTCGATTTCGAGACGCGCATCGATCAGCGCTTCGTCAACACGCACGACGGCGACGGCATCATCGTGGCGAGCGCCACCGGCTCGACCGCCTACGCGCTCTCCTGCGGCGGCCCGATCATCGAGCCGCATCTGGAGGCGCTGGTGATCGCGCCGATCTGCGCGCACACGCTCTCGGACCGTCCGATCGTCGTCTCCTCGCGCTCGGTCGTCGAGATCGTGCTGCTCGAGCGTCCCGACACCCAGGCGAACGTCTCCTGCGACGGCATGCGGCTCGGCGCGCTCGAGCCGGGCGACCGGCTCGAGGTGCGCGCGGCGCGCGAGCGGGTGACGCTGCTGCACCCGGTGGGCCACGACTACTACAAGCTGCTGCGCTCCAAGCTCCACTGGGGCCGCGGCAGCTTCGAGCGCTGAAGGCTCTGCCGATGCTCACCCACCTGCAGATCCGCGACTTCGCCATCATCGATGCGGTGGAGCTCGAGCTGCGCGCCGGGCTCACGGTCCTCACCGGCGAGACCGGCGCCGGCAAGTCGATCATCGTCGATGCGCTGCAGCTGCTCGCCGGCGGGCGCGCCGGCGCCGAGGTAGTGCGCCACGGCGCCGAGCGTGCCGAGGTCTCGGGCACCTTCGACCTCGCGCAGGCGCCGCGCGAGCTCAAGCAATGGCTCGAGGAACAGTCGGTCGGCGCCGGCACCGAGCTCATCATGCGCCGCGTGGTCGGCAACGATGGCCGCTCGCGCGCCTACCTCAACGGCCAGTCGGTGCCGGTGCAGTCGCTGCGCGACGCCGGCAACATCCTCATCGATATCCACGGCCAGCACGAGTTCCAGTCGCTGACGCGCAACGCATCCCAACGCGAGCTGCTCGACGGCTACGGCTCGCTCACCGCGCTCACCAGCCAGGTCGGCATCGCGCACCGCGTGTGGCTCGGGCTCCTCAACCGCACGCTCGACCTCGAGACCAAGGCCCGCGACCGCGACGCCAAGCTCGACCTGCTGCGCTATCAGGTGCAGGAGCTCGACGGCCTGCAGCTCAGGGAGGGCGAGCTCACGAGCCTCGCCGAGGAAAGCGCGCGGCTCGCCAACCGCGGCCGCCTGGCGACGGGCGCACAGATAGCGCTCGGCGAGCTCTACGAGAACGACGCGGCGAGCGCGCACGCCGGCGTCAGCCGGGCGCTCACGGCGCTGCGCCCGCTGGTGGCGCTCGATCCCAAGCTCGGCAACGTGCTGCCGCTGCTGGAAGAGGCCTCGGTGGCGATCCGCGAGGGGGCCCGCGAGCTCGAGCGCTACGGCGAGACACTCGACGTCGATGCGGCGCGCCAGGACGAGGTCGAGCGGCGCCTGGCCGCGATCGAGGAGCTCTCGCGCAAGCACCGCATCGCGCCGGCACAGCTTCCCGAGCGCACCGCGCAGCTGCGCGCGGAGTTCGAGGAGCTCGAGCACGCCGAGCTCGACCTCGCGCAGCTGCGCAAGGAGCTCGCCGCCGCCCTCGAGGGCTACCGCACCCAGGCGCTCGATCTCTCCGGCAAGCGCCAGAAGGCGGCGCGCGCCCTCGCCAAGGACATCACCGCCCGCATGCAGACGCTCGGCATGTCCGGCGGTCGCTTCGAGGCCGACGTCACCCAGGAAGGCAACGCCGATCCCGCCCAGCACGGCATCGATCAGGTCGAGTTCCGCGTGAGCGCCAATCCGGGCCAGCCGCCGCGCGCGCTCGCCAAGGTGGCCTCGGGCGGCGAGCTCGCGCGGCTGTCGCTCGCGGTGCAGGTGTCGTGCGCCGCGCAGGATATGCGCTGCATGGTGTTCGACGAGGTCGACGCCGGAATCGGCGGCGCGGTCGCGGAGATCGTCGGGCGGGAGCTGCGCAAGCTCGGCGAGCGCGGCCAGGTGCTGTGCGTGACGCATTTGCCGCAGGTCGCCTGCCAGTCGCACCACCATCTGCGGGTGACCAAGCTCACCGACGGGCGCACCACCCGCACGACCTTGAACGAGCTCACCCCGGGCGAGCGCGTCGAGGAGCTGGCCCGCATGCTCGGCGGCATCGAAGTGACCGACAAGGCGCGCGAGCACGCGCGCGACATGTTGAACGCCGCCGAGCGCGGCACGGCCGCGCCTGCCAAGGGGACGGATGCTTCCGGCGACACCGTAAAGACGCCGCGGCCACCGGCGGCCCGGCGGCGTTAGCTCGTCTTCAGCTTGCGGTGCGGGCAGTTCGGGCGCTGGCAGTGCCCGTAGAGAATCAGCGAGTGATCGCTGATCGTGAAGCCGAGCTTGTGGGCGACGGCGGTCTGTCGCGCCTCGATCCCCGATTCCACGAACTCCTCGACGCGCCCGCAGTCGAGACAGACGATATGGTCGTGGTGCGTGCCCTGGTTGAGCTCGAACACCGCCATGCCGTCCTCGAAGTGGTGGCGCGTGACCAGCCCCGCGGCCTCGAACTGCGTCAGCACCCGGTACACCGTGGCGAGCCCGATGTCCTCGTGCGACTCGAGCAGCACGCGGTAAATGTCCTCGGCCGAGAGATGCCGTGTGGTGCTGCCTTCGAGGATCTCGAGGATCTTCAGGCGAGGCAGCGTCACCTTCAGGCCGGCTTTGCGAAGGTCCTTGCCTTCCACGGAAATTCTCCCAAATCAGGTATCATCGCCCCCCTGAATTATCCTCCATCGGACCCACATGCGCCTACCCTCGATCGCCCTGACCGTTTTAGGCTTAGTGACGCTGCCGCTCGGCGGCTGCATCTACCGCATGAACATCCAGCAGGGAAACTACCTCGAGGGCAAGACCGTGGCTCAGCTGCAGGTCGGCATGACGCGCAGCCAGGTGCGCTACCTGCTGGGCACGCCGATGGTCCCGGATATCTTCGACAAGGACCGCTGGGACTACCTCTACTACTTCAAGAGCGGCCACCTCGAGCGGCCCGAGCAGCGCCACCTCGTGGTGCTCTTCAAGGACGACAAGGTCGCGAGCTTCAAGCGCGACAACATTCCGGACGCCGCGCCGCGCGCGCCGGATAACGACATCTCGATCCAGAAGTTCCCGAAGATCTAGCGGCCCGCTGGCCTGACGGCCCTAACGGCGCTTCGTTCCCTGGTGGCGCTCGCGCTGCACGCGCTCCCGGCGGCGCGCGCGCGGATCGGCACGCAGCGGCCGGTACAGCTCGACCCGATCGCCATCCTGGACGCAGCTCTCACGCGTGCGGGGCTCGCCGAACACACCGACCGGTGCGGCCTCCCACAGCGACGGATCGAGCCCGGCGGACTCGCGCTCGGCGATGCGCCGCGCGGCAGCCAGCGCCTCGGCGATGGTCGCCCGCGGGGGCAGGTCGACGCTCCACAGGTACTGCCGCTCGCCTGTCGCATAGGCGACCAGGCAGCGCATCACTCGGGCTCCCGCGCCCGCACCACGAAAGCATCGACCAGCGAGCCCACGGTCTCGGCGAATTTCGCCTCGAACAGCAGGCCCGTGAGCACATGCCGGAACGCGAAGCGCATGGTGAGCTCGACGCGGCAGCCTGCCTCGACCGGCGTCAGCAGCCACAGGCCCTCGAGCGCGCGAAACGGACCGCTGACCAGGCGCATCTGCACGCGGCGGTCGGCCTCGAGGGTGTTGCGGGTGGTGAACTCACCATGCAGCGCACCCTGGCGCACGCCGATGGTGGCGACGATCTCCTGCGGCGTGCGCGACTCGACGCGCGCGTGCGTGCACCAGGGGAGGAACTGCGGGTAGCTCTCGACGTCGTTGATGAGGGTGTACAGCCTCGCCGGCGACTGATTGACGAGCGCCGAGCGCTTGACCTCCCGCATGGGGGCATTGTCCCATTAGCGCCAGCCGATGACCAAAGCCGAGAATGCACCCCGACTGATCGCCGAGAACCGCAAGGCGCGCTTCGACTATTTCATCGAAGAACGCTACGAGGCGGGGCTGGCGCTGCAGGGATGGGAGGTCAAGGCGATGCGCGCGGGCCGCGCGCAGCTCAAGGAGGCCTACGTGTACCTGCGCGGCGGCGAGGCCTTCCTGATCGGCGCACATCTCTCGCCGCTGCCCTCGGCCTCGACCCACGTGACGCCGGACCCGGCGCGCACCCGCAAGCTCCTGCTCCATCGCAGCCAGCTGCAGGGCCTGATCGGCGCGGTGGAGCGCCGCGGCTACACCCTGGTGCCGCTCGAGCTCTATTGGAAGGACGGCCGCGCCAAACTGCTGCTCGGGCTCGCCAAGGGCAAGAAGCAGCACGATAAGCGCGCGGTGGAGAAGGAGCGCGACTGGCAGCGCGACAAGGCGCGGTTGCTGCGCGGTCGCTGAGCTCTTGCAAGCGGCCCTGCCGGGGCCATATTGGCTCGCAGCGGAGCGCTTTGCGCTATGCTTCACGAGTCACTGAAGGGGGCGACCGGTTTCGACGTGGGTCACGAACCTTCAGGGGCGTACCGAGGCGCAGTGCCCTCGTTAAAAATGCTGCAACTCATAGTTGCCAACGACGACAACTACGCTCTGGCTGCCTAACCGCAGCTGACCTCCGAACGGCTCGTGCCTGTGCGACCGTCTCGGGGGACGCGCTCACAGGATCGCGCTCCGGCGTTGCGAGCAGGCCGGTGCGTTAAGAGTCACTGATCGCTGGCGTCGCGTCTTCCCTGCTCCTCGGGTAGCGCGGCGCGAGAACTAAAGAGAGAGCTACGTGCGTAGATCCTGAAGTCTAGGGCTTACGGACGGGGGTTCGATCGAGGGTCGCACCGGTCCGCGAGGACCGGGTGAAAACGGAGCTCACATCGGCGAAACCTGACGCCGCCCTTTCGGGGCGGCATGGCAACGCCGAGGGGTAGGAAGAGGGCCAACTTCAGGCCTGCCCTGTAGAGACTCATAGATCCGCCGAAGGCGCAGTCGCCCGGGCGGACACTAGGATCCAGCGGGACCGCACCGCCGGATAACACGCTCCGCATCCGCACGCCGGAACCGAAGGCGCGGATGAAGGCATA
>DASPOP010000132.1:0-9617 GCA_035625955.1 Steroidobacteraceae bacterium
AGCCATCTCACGCGCTCCACCGTGGTCGAGGTGCTGCTGGTGCCCGCCCCCACGATCACCGCCAGCTTGCCGCGCACGCGCTCGCAGGCCCGCAGCGTCAGCTCGCGCAGCTCCAACTCCCGCAGCGTCGCCGACTCGCCGCTGGTGCCGCCGACCACGACGCCGCTGGTGCCGTTCGCCAGATGGAAATCGAGCAGCCGCATCCAGGCTTCCAGGTCGACGGCGCCATCGGGCCGCATGGGAGTGACGATGGCAACCAGGCTGCCGGAGAACGACATATGCTTTCAGCGCATTAAAGGGGGAGCCGGCGGATGTTAAGAGCGAGGCTCCCGCCGAGGCAAGCCTTCAGGCGCGCGCGCCTCGCGGAATGGTCGCAACCGGCCCCTGCTCCCGGTACACTCAGGATCCGCAGGCCGGCAAAAGCACACCGCCACCGACAGATGAAGCAGCACCTGGCCGTTTCGGCGATCGGCAGCGACCGAACGGGTATGGTTCACGAGCTGACCCGCGTCATCAGCGAGTCCGGCGGCAATATCAGTGAAAGTCGCATGGCGAATCTCGGCACCGAGTTCGCGATGCTGCTGCTGGTCTCGGGCAACTGGCACGCGCTCGCCAAGCTCGAAACCGAGCTCAAGCGCCTCGCCGAGACCAGCAACCTCAGCATTCATCTGCGGCGCACCGAGCCGCACGCGCCGCGCACCGACATGCTGCCCTACTCGATCGACGTCGTCTGCCTCGATCAGGCGGGCATCGTCTCCGGGCTGGCTGGGTTCTTCGCCACCCGCGGCATCGACATCGCCGAGGTCTCGACCCGCACCTACCCGGCGGCCCACACCGGCGCGCCCATGTTCGCCGTGCAGATGATCGTCAACGTCCCGAGCCGCATCCACGTCGCGCACCTGCGCGAGGAGTTCATGGAGTTCTGTGACTCGCTCAATCTCGACGCCATTCTCGAGCCGGTCAAATCCTGAAAGAGATGCCAGCGATCAAGACGGGGAGCAAGGTGCCGGCATTTTCCCTGCCCACGACGGGCGGCGGCACGTGGAGCCTGAAGGAAGCGGCTGGCAGGAAGCTGGTGATCTACTTCTACCCGCGCGACATGACCTCGGGCTGTACGCGCGAAGCGCAGGACTTCCGCGACCTCTACGGCGCCTTCGCCCGGGCGGGCGTCGAGGTCGTAGGCGTATCGCGCGACAGCGTCGCCTCGCACGAGAAATTCGCCGCCAAAGAGGCCCTCCCCTTCCCGTTGCTCGCGGATACCGACGAGAAGGTCTGCCGGCTGTTCGACGTCATAAAACCGAAAAGCCTTTACGGCAGAAAGTATCTCGGGGTGGAGCGCAGCACCTTCCTGCTCGACGGCAGCGGGCGGCTGCGGCAGGAGTGGCGCAAGGTAAAGGTCCCCGGTCACGCGGAGGCAGTGCTTGAAGCAGCGCGGAGTCTATGAGCCCGGTCCCACGGCCGCCTCCGGCGAGGCGCGCACGGTGAAAGGCCGGCCACGCGGCGGCCGGCGGCTGTTCGTGCTCGACACGAACGTGCTGATTCACGATCCGACGGCGATCTTCCGCTTCGAGGAGCACGACGTGTACCTGCCGATGGTGGTGCTCGAGGAGCTCGACGCGCACAAGAAGGGCCTGTCGGAGGCCTCGCGCAACGTGCGCCAGGTGAGCCGCTTCCTCGACGACATGATGCGCGACGTCACCCAGGAGCAGATCGGCCTGGGGTTGAAGCTGCCGAGCGGCTACTCGGGCAACCACGGCAAGCGCCCCTCGACCGGGCGCCTCTTCTTTCAGACCCGCCAGTTGAGCAGCGCGCTGCCCGAGAGCCTGCCGGGCCAGGGCGGCGACAACGCGATCCTGGCGCAGACGCTGGCGCTGCAGAACGAGCACAAGGATGCGCGGGTGATCCTGGTGTCCAAGGACATCAACCTGCGCATCAAGGCGGCGGTGCTCGGCGTGCACGCCGAGGACTACTACAGCGACAAGACGCTCGAGGACTCGGACGTCCTCTACAGCGGCATGACGGCGCTGCCCAATGATTTCTGGGAGCAGCACGGCAAGGACATGCGCTCGTGGAAGGAAAGCGACCGCACCTTCTATGAGATCACCGGCCCCGCGGTGCGCGCCTGGCACCCCAACCAGGGTGTCTTCGAGGACACCCCGGAGGGGATCGAAGGCATCGCGCGCAAGATCAGCGGCGACACCGCCACCATCGAGCTGACGCGCGATTACCGCAACGAGCGCCACAACGTCTGGGGCGTCACCGCGCGCAACCGCGAGCAGAATTTCGCGCTCAATCTCCTCATGGACCCGGAGATCGATTTCGTGACGGTGCTCGGGCCCGCCGGCACCGGCAAGACGCTGCTGGCGCTCGCCGCCGGTCTGATGCAGACGCTCGAGACCAACCGCTTCGTCGAGATCATCATGACGCGCGTCACCATCCCGCTCGGCGAAGATATCGGCTTCCTGCCGGGAACCGAGGAAGAGAAGATGGAGCCGTGGATGGGCGCGCTCATGGACAACCTCGAGGTGCTCACCGGCACCCAGGAAGGCGGCAACTGGGGCCGCGCGGCCACCAACGACCTGCTGCGCAACCGCATCAAGATCCGCTCGCTGAACTTCATGCGCGGCCGCACCTTCCTCAACCGCTTCCTGATCCTCGATGAGGCGCAGAACCTGACGCCCAAGCAGATGAAGGCGCTGATCACGCGCGCCGGTCCCGGCACCAAGCTCGCCTGTCTCGGCAACATCGCGCAGATCGACACGCCCTATCTCACCGAGATGACCTCGGGGCTGACCTATGCCGTAAACCGCTTCCGCGGCTGGGCCCATTCCGGGCACGTGACGCTGGTGCGCGGGGAGCGCTCGCGTCTCGCCGATTACGCCTCGGACATCCTGTAAACGCGCGCCCCCATGGGGGCTGGATTCGGTGTACGCTTGCCCGTAGTGGCGGCGGCTCGCGTCGGGCCCTTTGTAAGCGTCTGTAAGTCTTAGGAAACTCGCCCGCCTGCGTCGCGGTCAAACTCGCCTATATGCGTCCTTTTCTGATCACCCTGCTGAGCGCCCTCCTCGCTACGGCGACCGTCGCCTTCGCAGGCGAGCCGCCGATGCCGAGCACCCGCGTCCTGAGCGGACCGACGGCGGGTTCGAACCTCCCGGACCTCGGTAGTCCCGCCCAGACGGTGCTGTCGAAGAGCGACGAGTTCCGCCTCGGTGCGATGGTGGCCAAGGAGCTGCGCGACCAGAACGTCCTCATCGAGGACCCGGAAGTCAGCGAGTACATCAACGACATCGGCAAGCGGCTCGCGTCGCAGAGCGAGATGGGTGGTGAGTACTTCCACTACTTCGTGATCAAGGACACTACGATCAACGCCTTCGCCGTGACCGGCGGCTATGTGTTCTTCAACGCCGGCCTGGTGCTCGCCACCGAAAACGAATCGGAGCTGGCCGGCGTGATGGCGCACGAGACCGCGCACATCACCCAGCACCACATTGCCCGCATGCTTGCCGACCAGAGCCGGCAGAGCCTCACGACCGCGGCCGCGATGATCGGCGCGATCCTGCTCGGCGCGCTCGCCGGCGGCCCCAGCAGCAGCCAGGCGATCGAAGGCGGGCTGGTCGCGGCGCAGGGCATGGCGGTCCAGCACCAGATCAACTTCACGCGCGATAACGAATGGGAAGCCGACCGCGTCGGCATCAGCTACCTCGCGGGCGCGGGTTTCGATCCCTACGGCATGGGCCAGATGTTCGAGATCATGGCGCGCCACACGGGACTCGCCGCGACCTACATCCCGGCGATGCTGATCGATCACCCGATGGACACGGAGCGCGAGGCCGAGCAGGGCTCGCGCGCGGCCCAGTTCCCCGCGCGTACCGGCCACGATTCGCAGAGCTACGAGCTGATCCGCGAGCGCGTGCGGGTGCTGACGGCCACCGGCGATACCGACCTGGCGGCGCAGTACGCGGTGAAGATCGCCCACGGCGGCGACAACATGGGCAACCAGTACGGCCGGGCACTCGCGCTCATGAGCGGCAACAAGGCCGCCGCCGAGGAGGCGGTCACGATCCTCTCGAGGCTGGTGCACGAGCACGAGGGACTCACGGTGCTGTATTCCGCCCTCGGCCAGGCTCAGGCCAGAGCCGGACACGTGGGCGAGGCGCTCGCGACCTTCAGGCACGCGAGTGCGCTCTTCCCGCGCAACGTCCCGGTGACGGTGCGCTACGCGGAGACGCTCATGGCCGCCGGCCACCCCGGCGAGGCGCACACCATGCTGCTCGATCTCTTCAACATCGTGCCGCCCACTCCCGACCAGATTCACCTCACGGCGCTCGCGGCGAGCGCCGCCAACGATCCGGGGGACGCCTACTACTACATGGGCGAGTATCAGCTCTCCAACGGTGACCTGCAGCTCGCGGTGCAGCAGTATCAGCTGGCGCTCGCTTCCCCCAACATCAGCACCATCCAGCGCCAGCGCTACCGCGCGCGCCTCGATGAGGTGCGTGAGTTCCTCATGAGCACGCGCAAGCCCCGGCTGACCGACACCTCGGATCAGGGACAGGGGCGCGGCGGCCGCGCTCACTGACTCTGCCTTTAGTGCAATAGAGCGCGCGGGCGCCGCTGTTAGAATGCCGGCCATGATCCGCACGCCCCTGGCGGCGCTGCTGCTGTTGCTGCTCGGCGCCTGCGCCGCGCAGGCGCCGACGCGTAGCGACCCGCGCGACCCGTGGGAGCGCATGAACCGCGCGACCTACGCCTTCAACGACAAGCTCGACAAGACCCTCCTCCGTCCCGTGGCGCGCGGCTACCGCAATGCCGTACCGCACGTCGTGCAGACCGGCATCCGCAACGCCTTCGACAACGTCGACACGACGATCACCATGGTGAACGACCTGCTGCAGGGACAGTTCACGGGATTCATGCACGACACCAGCCGGCTGCTCGTCAACACCGTGATCGGCATCGGCGGACTGTTCGATCCGGCGACCGCCATGGGGCTGGAGAAGAGCGACCGGGACTTCGGGCAAACCCTCGGCGTATGGGGCGTGCACTCAGGACCCTATCTGGTACTGCCCGTCCTCGGGCCGAGCGATGTACGCGACGCCTTCGGCCGCGCGGGCGACACCTTCAGCACGCCGCGCACCTACATCAGTAACAGCTACTGGAACTACGGCTCGCTGGCGCTCAATATTGTCGATACGCGCTCGCGCTACCTCGAAGCCAGTCGGCTGCTCGACAGCGCCTACGATCCCTATGCGTTCCTGCGCAACGCCTACCTGCAGAAACGCGCGTTCAAGATCCGCGGCAGCGCCTCGCAGAGCGAGGAGGACGAGGAGCAGAAGATGCTGGAGGAGTCGGGGATCGAGTCGACGCCGCCGCCCCCGCCGCCGAAGTGAGCTCGAGGCGCGTCTACACCCCGCGCTCGAGCAGCTCGTTCGCCTCGCTGATCCGGCCGAGCGCCGCGAGCCCCTGCGGCAGGTGCGCGTAGCGCAGCGAGCGTCCCTGCGCCTTCGCGGCGGCGAGCCAGTCGAGCAGCACCGCGAGTCCCGCGCTGTCGGAGGCCGTGATCCCCTGGCAGTCGATCACCAGCGCCCCGTCGGCCGCGGCCGCGACCGCGTTGAGCCCCAGCTCGCGCGCGGCGCGCGCGCTGGCGAAGGTCAACGGGCCCTCGGCGAACAGCCGGCCGTCCGCGGCGAGGAGGTTGAAGGGGCTCGAGGTCAGATCGAAGCTTGGCGCCGCCGGACGAGTCATCGGTGTCAGCCCTTGGTCTGCGCGGCGATCGTGCCCGGTTTCTCGCCCGACTCGAGGCGCTTGATCACCTTCTCGAGGCCCTGGCTCTCGATCTGCGCGCCGAAGTCCTCGCGATAGCTCTTGACGTAGCTGATGCCGTCGATCACCACGTCCCAGGCCTTCCAGCCCTGCGGCGTCATCCGCAGGGAATAGTTGACCGACACGGTATCGCCATTTCTGCGCCGCACCTCGGTGCGCACCGTCGTCGTGGTGGCGCCCGCCTCCAGGCGGCTCGGGTAGATCTTCAGGCGCTCGGGGGTGAACTCGACCAGCGAGTCGCCGTAGTTGATGAGCAGCGAATGGTAGAAAGCGTTGATGAAACGCTGCCGCTGCTCGGGAGTCGCGGTGCGCCAGAACTGGCCGAGCACCACGCGCGCCGAAGTCTCGGTGTCGAAGTGCGGCATGAGCCATTTGTCGACCAGCGCTGCGACCTTGGGCTGGTCGCGGCGGTATTCGTCGCGGTGCTTGTCGAGCTCATCCAGCATGCCCTGCGCGGTCGTCTGCACCAGCGCCGCCGGGTCACCGAAGTCGCCGGTCGCGCCGGTGCCGGCGGCCGCACCGGTCGCCGCACTCTGGCCGGCCGCGGCCGGCGGGCTCTGCGCCCCGGCAGCCGCCGCCGTGCAGACCCAGATCGCAGTCAACAGCATGCTGGCGAGTCTCATTTCTTCGGCTCCTTGTCCGCACCCTGGCTGTCGCCCTCGCCGCTGCCCTTGCTCGCGAAGGCCGCGAAGAACTTGTTGATGAGGCTCTCGAGCACGATCGCCGACTGGGTCTGATCGATGCGGCTGCCCTCCTTGAGGTAGCTGTCGAGCCCGCCGGGGCTGAGCCCGACATACTTGCCCCCGAGCAGTCCCTCGGTCTGGATGCTGGCGAAGCTGTCCTCGGGAATCTCGTTGTACTGTGGATCGATGCGCATGCCCACCACCGCCTTGTACACCTTGGAATCGAAGCGGATCGAGGCCACCTCGCCGACGCGCACGCCCGACATGGTGACGGGCGATCCGATCTTCAGGTCACCGACGTTGTCGAACTGCGCGGTCACGTGATAACCGGCCTTCTGGCCGGCGAACTTGACGCCGCTGGCCGGCAGCTGCGTGGTGAGAAACAGCAGCGCGGCAAATCCCAGCAGCACGAACAGGCCGGTGCCGATCTCCAGGGTTCGATTGTTTTGCATGGCTGGTAGTTCCTCTCAAAGGAAGGCCGCGGTGAGCACGTAATCGAGCAGCAGCGTCATGACGGACGATGCCACCACCGTGCGCGTGGTGGCGAGCCCCACGCCCTCGGCGGTGGGCTCGGCGTGATAACCCTCGTGCACCGCGATCAGGCTGCAGGCGATGCCGAATACGACGCTCTTCACCAGGCCTTCGTTCACGTCGTGCAGGTCCACGGAGCCCTGAGTCTGCGACCAGAAGACGCCGCGGTCGACGCCCATCAGCTGCACGCCGACCAGCTGCGCGCCGTACAGGCCGATCACGCTGAAGATCGCGGTCAGCAGCGGCATCGCGATCACTCCGCCGAGAAAGCGCGGCGCCGCCACGTAGCGCACCGGATCGACCGCCATGATCTCCATCGCCGTCAGCTGGTCGGTGGCGCGCATCAGGCCGATCTCGGAGGTCAATGCGGTACCGGCACGCCCGGCGAACAGGAGGGCGGTGATGACCGGCGCGAGCTCGCGCAACAGGCCGAGGGCCGCCGCGATGCCGAGCGCCTCCTCGGAGCCGAAGCGCCGCAGCAGGTCGTAGCCCTGGAGCCCGAGCACCATGCCGACGAACAGGCCCGAGAGCATGATGATGATGAGCGAGCGGGCGCCGGCGTTGTAGATCTGCATCACCAGCAGGCGCGGCCGGCCGAGCGCGGGCACACACTGGATGAGGAGCTGCACCAGGAAGATGGTCACCGAGCCGAGACGGCGCACGCCGCCGAGCAGGTAAGCGCCGGGGCGGCGGGGATTCATCGCCGGTCCGCCTCGAGCAGCTGCGTGGCGTAATCCGGGGCCGGGTAGTGAAACGGCACCGGGCCTTCGGCGCTGCCGGTCATGAACTGGCGCACCGCCGCCGAGTCGCTCGCCTTGAGCTGCGCCGGCGTGCCGGCGGCCGCGACCTTGCCCTCCGAAATCAAATAGCTGTCGTCGGCGATGGTGGCGAGCTCCTGCACGTCGTGCGAGACCACGACGCTCGTGATCCCGAGCGCCTGATTGGTGTGCTTGATGAGCCGCAGGATGAAGCCGAGCGAGATCGGGTCGAGCCCGACGAACGGCTCATCGTAGAGCAGGATCTCGGGATCCATGACGATGGCACGCGCCAGCGCCACGCGCCGCGCCATGCCCCCCGAGAGCTCGCTCGGCATGAGCTGCGCCGCGCCGCGCAGGCCCACGGCCTGGAGCTTGGTGAGCACCAGGAGGCGCACCAGCGGCTCGGGGAGATCGGTGTGCTCGCGCACCGGGAAGGCGACGTTCTCGAAGACGTCCATGTCGGTGAGCAGCGCGCCGTTCTGGAACAGCATGCCCATGCGGCGCCGCATGGCATAAACCTCGCTGCGGCTGAAGGCCGAGAGATCCTTGCCGAACACGGTGATTCGTCCGTGCGCGGGCGCGACCTGGGCGGTGATGAGGCGCAGCAGCGTCGTCTTGCCGGTGCCGCTCGGCCCCATGATCGCGGTGATGCGCCCGCGGCGCACCTCGAGATCGATGCCGGCGAAGATCGGCCGCCCGCTCGCGGCGTAATGCACGTCGCGCACGGCGACCACCACGTCGCCGGCGGGCGCGGTCGACGTCGCGTGCGCGGACGCGGTGCTGCTCACGCGAGCGCAGTGCCGCCCAGGGCCCTCAGGCGGCCCGGCTCTCCATTTCCGGAGCGTAGCGGCCGGTGGTGGCCGCCCCGTTGAGCAGTGCGCGGCGCGCGAATTCCTTCTGGCCGGCGCCGAAGTTCGCCGCCGTCCCGCCCCAGGCCTTGAGCGCGGTGTCCTGCAGCGCCCGCCCGTAGCTGAAGGTAAGCGACCAGGGCAGCGGGCCTAAGCGGTTCATCAGCGACAGGTGCAGCGTCGCCTCGGTCGGCGACTGGCCGCCGGAGAGGAAGGCAATGCCGGGGACTGCAGCCGGCACGCGGCGCTTCAGCACCCGCACCGTCGCCTCGGCGACTTTCTCCGGGGATGCCCGGTCGCCCGCCTTCTTGCCCGAGATCACCATGTTGGGCTTGAGCACCATGCCCTCGAGCGCCACCCGATGAGCGAACAGCTGGTCGAACACGTCGATGAGCACCTGCTCGGTCACTTCCGAGCAGCGCTCGAGCGAATGCCCGCCGTCCATGAGCACTTCCGGCTCGACGATCGGCACGATGTCGTTCTCCTGGCAGAGAGCGGCGTAACGGGCCAGCGCGTGCGCGTTGGCCTGGATCGCGAACCCGGTGGGAATGCCGGCCGCGATGTCGATCACCGCGCGCCATTTGGCGAAGCGTGCTCCGAGGCCGCGGTAGGCGATCAGCCGCTCGCGCAGGCCGTCGAGCCCCTCGGTGATGGTCTCTCCCGGGAAGCCGGCGAGCGGCTTCGCGCCGAGATCGACCTTGATGCCGGGGATGATCCCCTGCCTGGCGAGGTATTGCGGAAACGGCGTGCCGTCCCTGGTGCTCTGGTGGATGGTCTCGTCGTAGAGGATCACGCCGCTCACCGCCTCGGCGGCGCCGGGGGCGGTAAACAGCATCTCGCGGTAGGTGCGGCGATGCTCCTCGGTCGACTCCAGCTTGATGGCGTCGAAGCGCTTCTTGATGGTGCCGCTGCTCTCGTCGGCGGCCAGGATGCCCTTGCCCTTGGCGACCATCGCGTTGGCGACGCGATTGAGC
>DASPOP010000133.1:0-3952 GCA_035625955.1 Steroidobacteraceae bacterium
AGCATGCCGATGAACAGCGCTATGATCAGTCCGCGCACGACCAGAGCCGGCGTCACCTTGAAGTTGAACACCACCTGGGTGAAGTTCTGGCCCAGAGTCGACACCGAGAGGTTGTTGAACAGCAGATAGGCGATCAGCGCACCGAGCACCGCCCCGCCGAGCGCCAGCAGCAGCGCCTCGATCATGACCGACACGACCACGGGGAACCCGCCGAAGCCGATGGCGCGCAGCGTCGCGATTTCCTTGCCGCGCGCGGCCACCGCGGCGTACATGCTGTTGAGAGCGGCGAATACCGCCCCGAGTCCCATGATGACGGTCACGACGCCGGCCAGCACCCCGATGGTCAGGCGGAACTGTCTGGTCTGGGCGCTGAAGTAATCGTCCTCGCGCAGCACGTCCAGCGACAGCCGGGGGTCGGCCGCTATCGCCGCCTTCAGGCGCTCGAGGCCGTCGCCGCCGTCGAGCGCCGCGAGCACCGAGCTCGAGCCGAGGCGGCCGAAGGTCGAGCGCGCCACGTTGATGTCGGTCCAGAGCTCGCTGTCGTGCGAGTCGCCCGAGGCGAACTCCCCGACTACGGTCCACTCCGACCCGCGCATCCGCACAACCTGGCCGACGTTGGCCCCCTGAAACTGCGCCAGCACGCCGCGGCCGACGATCAGCTCGCGCAGGCCCGGAGTGAAGGTGCGGCCGGCGATGATCTGCAGCTGCGGCCGCAGGGCGAAGGCCGCGGGCTCGACGCCGCGGATCGTGATGTTCGCGCCGCTCTTGACGTCGCCCTTGCGCACCAGCTCGGCGATCACCATGAGCTCGGCGGAGGCGAGCGGCCTGCCGTCGGCGCCGGCGCGGATCCCCGGCTCCTGCTTGATGAGGTCGGTCGAATCGCGGTCCAGCGCGGAGTTGAGCTCGGCCTCCGAGCCGCCCCGCAGGATGACCGCCATATCGTGCCGGCCGGTGGACTTGAGCGTGCTCTCGAAGCCGGCCGCCATGGCGAGCAGCGCCGTGAACACCGCCACGACGCCGGCGAGCCCGATGACGATGACCAGCGACGGGGCCCAGCGCTCGGGAATGCTGCGGATGCTGAGGCCGGTGATCGCAAATGCCTGTCTGAACACGCGTCGGTCTCCTGTCAGTGCCCGGCGAGCGCATCTACGATCTTCAGGCGCCGCGCCCGCAGCGCCGGCAGGATCCCCACGGCGAGACTCATCAGCACGATCGCGGCCGCCCCCAGGAGCCAGACCCCGCCATCGACCTCGAGCAGAAACTGTCCGCCGGTTGCCTTCTCCACCATCGCGCCGGCGAGCGAGGCGAGCACCAGGCCCACCAGGCCGCCGGCCAGGACCAGGGCGAACGCCTCGGCAAGCACGAAGCCGAGCACGCTGCCGTCGGAGAAGCCGAGCGTCTTCAGCACGGCGAGCTCCGGGACGCGCTCGCGCACGCTCTGCGCCATGGTGTTGCCGACGACCAGCAGCAGCGTGAAGAACACCGCGAACAGGATCCAGCGCACCATGAGGCCGATGTCGCCGATCTGCTTGACGAAGCTGACGTTGAAATCCTTCTCCGTCTGCGTTTTGGTCTCGTCGGGCGAATTCTCGAACATGCCGTCGACAGTCTTGCTGATCGCCTCGGCGTTGGCGCCCTCGGCGAGCTTCAGGATGAAGAAGTTGGTGCGGCCCTTGATGCCGAACTGGTTGGCCTCTTCAAAGTAGTCCTGCTGCATGAACGCCAGGTTGGTGCGCTTCTGCCAGTCCTCATCCTTGCCGTCGAAGATCCCGGTCAGGTCGAACGCCCAGGCCTTGCTGCCGTTCTTCTGCGGCCAGATGTTGGAGGAGATGGGGACCTTCTGGCCGAGCTTCCAGCCATACTTATTGGCCAGCTGCCGGCCGACGATGAGGCCGGTGCGGGTCTTCTCGAAGGCCTGCCACTGCGCCTCCGGCATCTTCCACTCGGGGTAGACGTCGTGGTAGCGCTGCGGCTCGAGCGCAAACATGATGAGCGGGGTGTTGGTCTTCAGCCAGACGCCGCCGAACCACTGCTGGTAGGCGACCCGCGCCACGCCCGGAATGGCCTCGAGCTTCGGCAGCATGCTGAGCGGCAGCGCGGTAGTGAACGACACCCGCGCCTGAACGAACAGCCGGGTCGCGCCCACGAAGTTGGCGCCGGAGCTGAAGATGGTGTTGACCGATTGCAGCAGGCCGAACAGCAGGAACGCCATGATCACCGACAGCAGCGTCAGGATCGTGCGCACGCGCTTGCGGAACAGGTTGGCGATGACGAAGCCGGTACGGGTCATGGTGGTCAGGCCGCCTGCTCGAGCAGCTGGCCCTTCTCGAGGTGCAGAGTGCGGCGCGCGAACTCCGCGGCCTTGGGATCGTGGGTGACGATCACGATGGTCTTGCCGTGCTCGCGGTTGAGCACCTGCAGCAGCCCGAGGATCTCGTCGGCCGTCTTGCGGTCGAGGTCGCCGGTCGGCTCGTCGCACACCAGCAGCTGCGGGTCCGACACCAGCGCGCGCGCGATCGCCACACGCTGCTCCTGGCCGCCCGACAGCTCGCGCGGCTTGTGCTTGGCGCGGTCCGTGAGACCTACCACCTCGAGCGCCACCGCGACATTCTTTCTGCGCTGTGCGCCCGACAGCCGGGTCAGCAGCAGCGGCAGCTCGACGTTGCCCTCGGCGGTGAGCACCGGCATGAGGTTGTAGAACTGGAACACGAAGCCGACGTTGTGGGCGCGCCAGTCGGCGAGCTGGCCGCTGCCGAGCTGGTCGATGCGCTTGCCGCCCACGGTGATCTCGCCCGAGGTCGGCTTGTCGAGGCCGCCGATGAGATTCAGGAGCGTCGTCTTGCCCGAGCCCGACGGCCCCATGAGCGCGACGAAGTCGCCCTGGGGTATGTCGAGCGTGAGGCCATGCAGCACCTCGATCTTCTGCTTGCCGCGCTCATAGACCTTGGTGACGTTGTGCACCTGCACCATCGGCTCTGACATGGCGTTCCTCTCACTCATTGTTTGATCTCGGTGACCGCCGCCTCGTCCTTGAGGCCTGCGGGAGCGTCGACGATGACGCTCTCGCCTGCGCTCAGGCCCGCGAGCACCGGGCGCGGGTCGCCGCTGCCCGCGCCGAGGGTCACGGCGCGGCGCTGCGCCCGCCGATCCTTCAGCACGAACACGACATCCTCATTACCGTCCCTGCGCAGCGCCCCGGCCGGCACCAGCACGCCGCGCGGCCGCTGCTGCGCCGCGGCGCCGGCGGCCGCCTTCTCCTCGAACGACACGCGCACCCCCATGTCGGGCACGATGCGCGCATCCTTGAGGTCGAAGCCGATGCGCACCTTGACGGTCGCCTTGGAGCGGTCGGCGGTCGGAATGATCGCGATCACGTGCGAGGGGATGCGCCAGTCGGGGTAGGCATTGAGCACCGACTCGACCGGCTGCCCCGGCTCGACGCGATTGATGTAGGCCTCGTTGACGTCGACCTCGATCTCGAGCGAATCCATGTCGACCAGCGTGCCGATGCCGGTGCGCGTGAACCCGCCGCCCGCGGAGAACGGCGAGACGATCTCGCCGACCTGCGCGGCCTTGGCGATCACCACTCCGGTGAACGGCGCGCGCACGGTGCAGTAGTCGAGCTGTACCTGCGCGGCGCGCACGTTCGCCTCGGTCAGCTCGATCTGCCTGCGCTGCGACTCGACCAGTGCGGTCTGCGTATCCACCTGGGTACGCGCCTGCTCGAGCGCCTGCTGCGAGACCAGATTGCGCTTCACCAGGTCTTCGTTGCGGGCACGGTCGCGCACGTTCTGGGCGAGCTGCGCCTCATCCTCCATCAACAGCGCGCGCGCCGACTGCAACTGTGCCTGCGCCTGCGCCAGCGCGGCTTTCTGCGCCGTGTCGTCGAGGCGTGCAATGACCTGACCGGCGCTCACGTGGTCGCCTTCGTCGAACAGCACCTGGGTCACCG